>DASSZD010000094.1:0-15989 GCA_035702985.1 Acidimicrobiales bacterium | reverse complement strand
GCCAGCAGCGCCAGGGTGACCGTGGGCCACGGCCATTGCGGGGCCACCGCCGCGGCTACGGCGCCGGTCGCGGCCAGCGCTCCCAGCACGGCGACGGCGGGGACGGGGCGCCCGGCGATGAGAACAGCGGCGGCGACACAGGCGGCCGCCGCCGGCCCGGCCCTCAGGATCACCACGTCCCGGGAGGGTCGGCGCCGGACGAGGTAGCGCCGCACGGCCCTCAGGCGCTGCGAATGGCTGGATGCCGGCCACGGCCGGACTGGCCCCGCTGGCTCCCATGGCCCCGCTGGCCCCGCTGGACGCGCCGGCCTCGCCGGGCTCAACGCACGGCCGCCTTCGGTGCGGCCGCCAGCCGGGCCAGGTCGGCCAGCACCCGGTCCAACGACCCGGCGCCGGTCCAGGAGACCACCGGGATGCCGAGCTCCGCCAGCCTGGATCTGAGCCGGTCCCGCTCCATTTGCCACAGCCGAGCGGCCAGGGCGGCCGCCTGGTCGACGGGGGAGGGCAGGGCGCCGGGGGGCAGGCAGTCCACCGCGATCAGCGCCGCCCCCCGGCTGCGCAGGGTGACCAGGCGGGCCGCCGCGGCCTCGTCCAGAAGGGGGGTGAGAACGATGATCAGGCTCCCGCTGCTGCGCAGGCCGGCCAGCCACCTCCGGGCTGGTGGGGTCGCCGCGCTCAGCGGCCCCACGTCGACCAGCCAGTCGTGGATCAGGGCCAGGTGGCGGGTTCCGACGCCGGGGGGCAGGATCCGGTTCCGCCCCCCGTATTCCACCAGGCCGACGGTGTCGCCGATCGACAGGTAATGCTCCGCGATCCCGGCCGCCGCCCGGACCGACAGGTCGATGCTGGAACGGCCCGGCCGGCCGCCGGCGCTCTGCGAGTCGATGACGACCAGCACCCGGCTGGCCCGGTCGGTATAGGCGGCGTTGACCTGCAGGGCGCTGGAGCGCAGGCTGGCCCGCCAGTTGATCCGCCGGGGCTGGTCCGCCGGTTGGAACGGACGGACGGTGGCGAACTCCGCTCCCGGGCCGGTGTTCCTCGACCGGTGGACGCCGCTGTAGGCGATGGCCCGCGGGGTCAGGTCCGAGGCGTGGAAAGGCTGCACCGCCGGCAGGACCTTCATCCGGACCGGCGCCACGGTGACCGGGCTGACGGACCGGGTGAGATACAGGGGCCCGGCGGCGGCAACGGTGACCGGACCGAGGTACCGGCGGCCCCACCGGGTCGGGACCAGCCGGAGGCGGACGACGGTGGCCGAACCGGCCTCCACCGCCGTCACGGTCCGGGCCGCCCCTTCGACGACCGAGAAGCCGGCCGCCTCCACCGTCACCACCACGGCGTCGAGATCCCGGACCGCCTCCATGGTCACGCTGAGATCGACGGCTTCACCCTCCCGGGCCGTCCCAGCGGACACCGCTACGGCGACCGTCGGCTGCGGGGCGTGGGCCCGGACCCCCACCACGACCAGGCCGATCACGAACGGGGCGGCCATCCCCACCAGGTCGGGCCGGCCCAGCAGCAGCCCCACCACCAGCAGGGCGGCTGACAGCGCGGCGGCCCGACCGGCGGCCGACGTCGGGGTCACGGCGACCCGTCCCGGCCGGGGCGGGGCAGGGCGGAGGTGGCCGGTACCGCCACCTCGTCCAGCACGGCCCGCACCACGTCCTCGGCGCTGGTGCGGTGCAGGTAGGTCTCGGGCCGGAGGGTGATGCGGTGGGCCAGGGCCGGCACCGCCACGGTCTTGATGTCCTCGGGGGTGATGAAGTCGCGTCCTTCGGTGACGGCCCAGGCCCGGGCGCAGAGCATCAACGCCAGAGCGCCGCGCGGTGACGCCCCCACCAGCACCTCCGGCCTGGTCCGGGTGGCCGCCGTCAGGGACACGACGTACCGGCCGACCGAGGCCTCCACGTCCACGCCCTCGACCAGCCGCTGCAGCTCGAGCACACCGGCCGTGTCGGACACCGGGTCCAGCTGCAGCGCCTCCTGCCGGCGCTGCACCCGCCGGGCCAGGACCTCCCATTCCTGGTCGGGCTCCAGGTAGCCGAACGACACCCGCAGCAGGAACCGGTCCAGCTGGGCCTCGGGCAGCGGGTAGGTGCCCTCGTACTCGATGGGGTTGGCGGTGGCCAGCACCATGAACGGGGCGTCGAGAGGGTAGGTGGTGCCTTCCACGGTGACCTGGTGCTCCTGCATGGCCTCCAGCAGGGCGGCCTGCGTGCGCGGCGGCGTGCGGTTGACCTCGTCGGCCAGGAGAAGGTTGGTGAACACCGGTCCCGGTCGGAACTGGAACCGGGCGCGCCCCTGGTCGTAGACGAACGACCCGGTCACATCGGCCGGCAGCAGGTCCGGGGTGAACTGGACCCGCCCGAACGACAGGCCCAGCACCTGGGCGAAGGACCGGGCGGTCAGGGTCTTGGCCAGGCCCGGGAAGTCCTCCAGCAGGACGTGCCCGCCGGCCAGGATGGCGGCCAGCACCAGGCGCAGCTGGTCCCGCTTCCCCACCACCGCCGCCCCCACCCGGTCCAGGATGTCCTCGCACCGGCGGCCGGCCTGCTCGACGGTCATTCCGCTGTTCACAGCTGTTCGATCCTTTCCACCAGCTGCGCCAGGCGGCGCAGGGTCGGCACCGTGGTGACCGGCTCGGCCACCACCTTCCACAGGTCGTCACCCATCAGCTCCCGGGCCTGTTCCGGGTCGGCCCCCCGCTCCACCCCGTGACGCCGGCGCAGCCGGTCGTCGGCCAGGGAGGCGAGGGTCGGCTGCAGGACCTGACCGAACCTCTCGGGGGACTCCAGCCCCCACTGGACCTGCTGGCGCAGCTCGGCCAGCCGGACCAGGGGACGCTCGAAACGGTCGTCCGCCCATTGGGAGGGCTGCATCTCCGTCCGCTGCTCGAGGTGGCGCTGGACGTGACCGGCC
The DNA here is from genome assembly GCA_035702985.1 of Acidimicrobiales bacterium. Lineage (GTDB taxonomy): Bacteria > Actinomycetota > Acidimicrobiia > Acidimicrobiales > Palsa-688 > JAKAXG01. The sequence goes on along the minus strand of DASSZD010000094.1, from coordinate 13,070 downwards.
ACCACCACCACGGCCGCCACACCGATGGTGGACCAGACGGTGATCGACCGGCCGAACACCCCGGCCAGGGTGACGGCCGCCCCGCTCAGAACGGCGGTCTGGACCAGCCCGGCCACGAGCTCCCGCCGACCCGGGCGGGTCACTGGACTGCGCCTCCGGGCGGCGTGGCGGAGGCGGGCGGCCGTCCCGATTCCCGGGTCTGCAGACCGACCCGTACGTCCGACAGCGCCCGGCGGGCCTGCTCGGGGGCCGAGACGGGAACGGGGCCCAGCGAGTACCTGGCCCGCCGGTACAGGCCGTACAGGAGGTCCAGGGCGGCCCGGTCGACCGGATGGGCCAGGACGACCCGGCGGGTCAGCTCCCCGGCCGTCTCCGACGGGAACCGGGCCGTGCCGGTGCGGGCCGCCGCCTCCTCCAGGCGGAGCCAGCACGCCAGCACCGCCTGGCGCGGATCGCGCTCCTCGTCGAGGGCCCCTTCGGCCTGGGCCACCCCGGTCAGCATCTCTCCCACCGCCGCGCCGCCCGCCCCGCCTACGGGTTCGGCGCCCGCCATCGGGCCCGACGGCTCGGGCCTCCCGGGAATCTCGTCGAGGCCGTCGTCGGCGCCGGCCGAGCGGATCATGGCCCTGGCGGCCGCCACCAGCCCCGCCGCCGCCACCAGTCCGACGAGCACCGCCATCACCGTTCCGGCGGTCCCGCCCGGGGAGGCCGCCGAGCCCGCGGGCGCGGTGACCGCCGGCGTGGGCCGCCGGGTCGACGGCCCGGCCGTGGTCGGGGTGCTCTGCCGGCCCGGCGCCGGCGGCAGCGTGACGGTGGGTGCCGGCCGGGACCTCAACACGGGACCGGTTCCGGCCGCCAGGCCGACCACGACCACGACCACCGAGCCCGCCAGCGCGGCCCAGATGCCCAGCCGATCCCGCCTCATGCCGTCACCTTAGGTTCGTGTCCCCTACGGTCGGGCCCGCCCATCCTGAACGCTCCTGAACGCTTCGCCCGGCGGTTCGGCAAGTACAGGGCGTAGGGCGATTGGAGCACTGGGAGACAAGTGGCGTCGGACTCGGAACTGATCAAGTGGTCGCTGGCGGGCGACACCGCGGCTTTCGTGGAGGTGGTGGACCGCCACGAGGCGGCCGTCTGGGCCTATCTGGTGCGCCGGGCCGGCCGGCAGGCGGCCGAGGACCTGCTGGGGGAGGTGTGGACGGCCGCCTTCGCGGCGCGGCGGACCTATGACCTGTCGTTCCCGGTGGCCCGTCCGTGGCTGTTCGGGGTGGCCCTCAACACGCTGCGCCGTCACTGGCGGTCGCAACCGGTGGGCGACCCCCGGGCCGATCTGGCCGACCTGGCAGGTCGGTCGGTGATGTCCGACCCGTGGCCGTCGGCCGACGAGCGCATCCACGGGGAGGCCGTGCTGCGGCGGGCTCTGGACCAGCTCCCCGCCGACGAGCGGGAGGTGCTGTTCCTCGTGGTGTGGGAGGAGCTGACCGTGGCGGACGCGGCGAGGTCCCTCGGGATCCCGGCGGGTACGGCACGCCGCTATCTGCACCAGGCCCGGGTGGCCCTGCGCGACACCCCGGGCATGGTCGCCCTACTGGATCAGTACAACACCGTTTCGGAGAGCAAGTGAGCGAAGGAGACAAGATGATCATGGACGAGGTGGAGCTGATCCGCCGGCTGGGCGACGTCGAGTCGCTACCGGCGGGGGTGTCGGAGCGGGCCAGGTCAGAGCTGAGGGTGGCGATGGCAGCTTCCGGTGCACCTGGATCCGATCCGGAAAAAGGGCGGCCCCCTCGGCGTAGCCGGGGACGGCGCCGTCCGGCCTCCGCGGTCAGGCGCCGGCGGGTCCTGGCCGGAGCGATCGGCATCGCCGCCGGCGCGGCGGTGGTGGGCGGGGGCGTGGCGGCTCTCGGCCCGGGCGGTGCGGCCGGTCACGACCCGGCGGCGCGAGTGGCGTCGCCGCCTGCGGCGGCCCCGTCGACCGCCGTGCCGGCGCCCACCCCGCCGCCGCTGGCCGCCCCCACGGTCATGTACGAGCTGGCGTCGGCATCGCTGTCGCAGACCCCCGCTCAGGACCGCTACGTGGTCTACAGCGAGACCGACACCCAGACCGACTACCCGGGCGAGCTGAAGCGGACCCACGTGGTCGACGTCCGGACCGGTGCGTCGACGAACTACCAGCAGGCGTATTCGTCATCTGGTGTCAAGGTGCCCAACTCGAACTACGCCCCGGGGGGTCCGCCGACCACCCTCCCGCCCCATCCCACAGCCGAGCAGCAGGCCTACGAGCAGGCGTGGGCCCGGGCGGGGGCGGCAACCGGCCAGTCGACCGACTCCGGGCCGCCCACCGAGGCCCGCACCGGACCGCAGCTGCAGGACAGCCGGGCCTGGTTCGACGCCCTGCCGACCGATCCCGCCGCCCTGCGGGTCAAGCTGCTGGACCTGGCCACCAAGCCCCACGACGGGATCAGCCCGGCCCTGATGCCCAGCTTCACCAGCGACGACTACATCTACCAGGAAGCCAACACGCTGCTGTGGAACCCGGTGGTGTCGCCCGAGCTGCGGTCCGCCCTGTACAAGGTGCTGGCCGGCACCAGCGGCTACACCGTCACCCGGGGCACCGACCCGGCCGGCCGGCCGGCCATCGTCATGACCCGGCACTACACCGGCATCACCGAGGTGGACGTCACCTACGAGGATCCGGGCACCGGCGCCGTGCTGGCCCAGGTATGGAAGAACCCCGGTGAAGTCATCACCGGCGTCTACCAGCCCGTCACCTACACCAACTCCATCCCCTCCAACCCCTACACCGGCTGACCGGCCGGCGGGCAGCTGTACAGGTTCGCCGCCCCTGGCGACCTGTGCAGCTGCATCTGCCGCGTGGCGGGCCGGCCCTTCTGTGAGCCGCTTTTCCTTCTGTGCGCCGATTCGCCGAAAGAACCCCTGAAACGGCTCACGATTTGAAAAGCGGCTCACAGAAGCGTGTGATCAACCGGCGCACCGGCCGACCAGTGGGCCGGCGGACCGGCGGACCGGCGGGCCCGGGTGGGGCCGGCGCCGGCCCGGCCCGCCCCGCCCCCTCCGCCCGGCGCCGCAACCCGGCATTGCAGACTCAGCCCGTACGGACGTTGTCCCGCCGGGACAACTCTGTCTCCCGGATTGGTCCGACAAGCACGGTGACGGGAGCGCCGGCCCCGGGTTACGGTCGGATCGTCCGGTGGTAACGGTGAGAAACAAGGCAACGGGGAGGGGTGCCGGTCGTGGATTCTTCGCTCATGGCGGTCGAGCGCGGCCCCGGCTCCGTCGGCCGGGGCGCCGTGCCGCCCCGGGTCAGCGCCATCCTCCGTGAGGTGGCCGCCGGCCTGGAAGGGCAGGCCGACGATCTGGCGGCCACCATGGTCGAGGCCTACAAGGCCGAGATACCGGCCTACGGGCAGATCTCCGACCCGGCCCTCTTCGACGACGTGCGGGCCGTGTCCGGCGCCGTGGTGCGGTGCTGGCTCACCGTCATGTCCTCCGGTTCGCCCGTCCCCGACGTGGCTCTGGGCCCCCTCCTGGAGGGCAGCCGGCGGCGGGCCGACCAGGGCATCGAGCTGGAGTCGCTGCTGCGGGCCTACCGGATCGGCATCCGGGTCATGTGGAGCGAGATCACCGGGTCGCCGGTCTGGAAGCGGCGGCCGCTGCAGGGCGCGCTGGCCCAGGTGGCCACCTGGGTGCTCGATTTCGCCGACCACATGTCCACCGGGGTGGCGGCGGCCTACATGGACGAGGCGGCCAAGGTGGCCCGCCGGCGGGAGCACCTGAGGTCGGCCATGCTCAACGCCATACTGGCCGGTCCCGGCAGCGACCGCCTGGAAGGCCCCGACGAGCTGGCCGCCCAGCACTGCGTGGTGGTGGCCCGGGTGCCGACCCGGCTCGCGCCGGTCGAGCTCGAGTCGGTGGGGGAGGCGCTGCAGGAGAGGGTCGCCGCCGTGCTCTGGACGATACGACACGGCAGCGTGGTGGCTGCCGTTCCCGCAACCGGCCTGTCGTACCGCCACCGGCTGCACGCCGACCTGGGACGGATGCTCGATAGCGGTGACATCGTGGCGTTCGGCATCGGCGACCGGGCCGAGGGCGCGGCCGAGACCCGCTACTCCTACGCGGAGGCGGTCGAGGCCCTGCGCATCGGCCCCCATCTCGACGCCGACCGTCCGGCCGACCAACCGGCCGTGTACGACTACCAGGACCTGGCGCCGCTGGCCTCGCTGCTGGCCGATCCGGGCCGGGCCCGCCGCCTGGTGGCCGAGATCCTGGAACCGCTCGGTGACCTGGTCCGGCGGGACTGGACCCTGCCCACCCTGGAGGCCTACCTCCTTCACCAGGGCCACCTCAAGGTGGTGGCGGCCGCCCTCGAGGTGCACCAGAGCACCGTCAAGTACCGGATGAACGAGCTGCGCCCGGCGCTGGGGCCCGCCCTCGAGCGGGGCGACCGGGCGGCGCAGCTCCTGCTGGCCATCAGGCTGCAGCGTCTGCTGGCCCCCGACGCCGGGGGGTCGAACCCCCGCCCCCCGGCGGCGCCGGGCCGACCGGGGCGGGGACGGTGACCGCCTTGCTGGCCATCGACGGACTGACCGTGGGGTACGGGCCGGTCCTGGCGCTGGAGTCGGTCCGGGTCACCGTCGAGGAGGGAGGGGCGGTGTCGCTGCTCGGCCCCAACGGCGCCGGCAAGACCACCCTGCTGCGGGCCGTGTCGGGCCTGCTCCGCTTCCACGGCGGCCGTGTCAATGCAGGGGCCATCTCATTCGACGGGGTCCGTATCGACCGTCTCGACGCCGCCGACCGGGTCCGTCGGGGGATCGCCCAGGTGCTCGAGGGGCGCCACGTGTTCCCGGAGCTGTCGGTGGACGAGAACCTGAAGGCCGGTCAGTACACCAACCGGCGCAGCTCCCACCCGCAGTCGCAGGCGATCCGCGACGAGGTGATGGCCCTGTTCCCGGTGCTGGGCCAGAGGCTGACCCAGCCGGCCGGCCTGTTGTCCGGCGGGGAGCAGCAGATGGTCGCCATCGGCCGGGCGTTGATGAGCTCCCCCCGCCTGCTGCTGTTGGACGAGCCGTCCCTCGGCCTGGCCCCCCTGGTGGTGCGGTCCATCGGGACGGCCCTGTCGGCCATCAATCAGCGCGGCGTCACCATCCTGCTGGTCGAGCAGTCCACGGCGCTGGCCACCAGCCTCACCAGCCGCAGCTATCTCATGGAGACCGGGACCATCCGGGCCGAGGGTCCGACGGCGGCCCTGCTGGCGGACGGCGCAGTGCGGGCGGCCTACCTGGGGGTGCAGGCGTGAAGCCCCCGGCGGCCGGGGCGGCCCTGGTCGTGGACGGACTGGACCTCCGCTTCGGGGCGGTGCAGGCCCTGTCGGAGCTCTCCTTCGACGTCCGGTCCGGCGAGCTGTTCGCGGTGATCGGCCCCAACGGGGCCGGCAAGAGCTCGCTGTTCAACCTGCTCAGCCGGACCTACCACCCCACCCGGGGCCGGATCACCTACTTCGGGCGGGACCTGCTGGCGTTGCGGGCCCACCAACTGGCCGGCGCCGGCATCGCCCGCACCTTCCAGAACCTGGGCCTGTTCGGCCCGCTGACCGCCCTGGACAACGTCGTCATCGGCCGCACCAGCCTGGGCCGGTCGGGGATCGTGAGCTCCGGACTGCGCCTGCCCCGGGCCCGGCGCGAGGACCGGGAGCACCGGGCCGCCGCCCTGGAGGCCCTGCGGACCGTCGGCGCCGCCGACGTGGCCGACCGGCCGGTGGGGCTGCTGCCCTACGGGGTGCAGAAGCGGGTCGAGATCGCCCGGGCCCTGGCCATGCAGCCGAAGCTGCTCCTGCTGGACGAGCCGGTGGCCGGCATGAGCCGCGACGAGCGCAGCAGCATCGCCGAGCTGGTCGGGCGGCTCAACCGGGAGCGGGGGATCACCACCATGCTGGTGGAGCACGACATGGGGGTGGTGATGGGCCTGGCCACCCGGGTACTGGTCCTCGACTTCGGCCGTCCGGTGGCCATCGGCACCCCGGCCGAGATCCAGGCCAACCCGGAAGTGATCCGGGCCTACCTCGGCGAGACGGCGGAGCTGTCCCGGTGAGGACCTTCGGCCAGCTGCTCTTCGCCGGGATCGCCCTGGGGGCCGTGTACGCCCTGGTGGCGGTGGGCTTCACCGTGATCTTCCGGGCCAGCCGGATCATCAACTTCGCCCAGGGCCAGATGCTGGCCCTGGGGGCGTTCTTCACCTCCTGGCTGGTGATCGACGAGGGGATGCCGTTCTGGGCGGCCCTGGTCCTGGGGCTGGCCGCCACCGCAGCGCTGGGCCTGGTCTTCCAGTGGGGGGTGCTGCGATTCGCCGTGGGCAAGCCGGAGTTCACCATCGTGATGCTCACCCTGGGCCTGGCCTCGGTGCTGCAGGCGGTCATCCCCACCATCTGGGGCTCCTATCCCCGGGCCAACGGGGATCCCTGGGGGCATTCGGCGGCCCACGCCGGCGGCCTGGCGTTCGACTGGGTGCAGATCTGGGCCATCATCGCCGCCCTGGTCGCCCTGGGGGCGTTCTTCGTCTTCAACCGGTACTCCCGCTACGGCCTGGCCATGCGCGTGGCAGCCTCCGACCAGGAGGCGGCGGTGGCGGTGGGGGTCCCGCTGCGGCGGATCTTCGGGCTGGCCTGGGGCCTGGCCGGGCTGGTGGCCTGCCTGGGCGGGGTGTTCCTGGCCGGCTACCCCAACTCCCTGGACCCCACCATCAGCAACGGGGCCCTGCTCGCCTTCCCGGCCATCATCCTCGGCGGCATCGACTCGACCACCGGGGCGGTGGTGGGCGGGTTCGGCATCGGGATCATCCAGGAGCTGGTGGCCGGCTACCAGCCCCAGGACGCCTCCTGGCTGGGCCACAACTTCTACATCGCCGCCCCCTACATCGTGATGATCCTCGTCCTGCTGGTCAGGCCGTACGGCCTGTTCGGCTCCCGACCGGCGGAACGGCTGTGACCGAACCGGCGCTGGCCGACATCCCGGCGGCCGCCGCCCCGCCGGTCCATCCGACGGCCGCCGCCCCCGCCCGCCGCCTGCCGCGCCGGACGGCCGTGGGGGCGGTGTCGGTCCTGGCAGTGCTCCTGCCGTTCGTGGTCGGCCGCTACTGGCTGTCGCAGCTGGTGTTCGTGCTGATCGTGGCCATCGGGGCCCTCGGCCTGGACGTCCTGACCGGCCGGACCGGCCAGATCTCGTTGGGCCACAGCTTCTTCCTGGCCGTGGGCGCCTACACCGCCGGCATCATCGGCGGCCGCTACGGGCTGACGGCGGCCCTGTGGATTCCCGCCGCCGGGGTGGTGGCCGGGCTGCTGGGAGCCGTCGTCGGACCCACCGCCCTGCGGCTGCGGGGCCTGTACCTGGCCATCGTCACCATCGGCCTGGTGTTCATCGGGCAGTGGATCTTCGTCAACGTGACCTGGATATCCGGCGGCCCCGGCGGGGAATCCCTGCCCGTCCCCAGATTCGGATACCTCGACTTCGCCAGCGGCGAGCGCATGGGATCGGTCCTCTTCGACCGCAACAAGCTGTATTACTACCTGGCCCTGATCCTGCTGGCTCTGGGTATGGCGTTCGTCTACAACTTCGGGCGGTCCCGGTCCGGGCTGTCCATGTACGCGGTGCGCGACCGGGAGGTGGCGGCGGCGGTCATGGGGGTGGACGTGTCCCGCACCAAGGTCAAGGCGTTCGTGATCGCCTCCGCCCTGGCCGGGGTGGGCGGCGCCCTGTACGGGTCGTTCCTGTCCTTCGTGGAGCCCACCCAGTGGGACCTGTCCCTGTCCATCCAGTACGTGGTGGTGATCGTGGTGGGCGGCATGGCCAGCGTCTGGGGGCCGCTCCTCGGTTCCCTGTTCGTGGTCGGCCTGCCGGCGCTGCTCAACCAGGTGTCCGGCTCGCTGCCGTTCCTCGCCACCGGGACCCACGTCAACGGCGTGATCTCACCCACCGACGCCTCCACCATCGTCTACGGCGTGGTGCTGGTGGTGTTCCTGCTGGGCGAGCCGCGAGGCGTGGTCGGCCTGGCCGCCCGGGTGGGCCGGCTGGTGGGCCGGGTGCCCGCCGGGCGGGCGCCCCTTTTTCCAGAACAGCAAACACCTGCCGGCGATCTGCCCGGGGGGGACCGAGATGAGAAGGGAGCAGAACATGGGCAATAGGTTGAGGGCCGGACGTGGACGAATGCCGGTGCTGGCCATCGGCGCCGCAGTGGCTCTGACCGTCACCGCCTGTTCGAGCGGGGGCGTCGGCAAGAGTGCCTCCGCCGGGACCAGCGGTTCGAGCACCGGGGGAGGGGGCAGTGGGGCCAAGTCCATCCAGGCCGGCCCGGGCGTCGACCCTTCGACCAAGACCATCACCCTCGGCGTGCTGACCCCGCTCTCGGGGGCGGCGGCGCTCATAGGCAAGCCGCTCACCGACGGCCAGAAGGCCTACTTCGACACCCTCAACGCCGGCGGCGGTATCGACGGCTGGAAGGTCAACCTGAGCGTCCAGGACAGCAAGTACGACCCGCAGACCCAGGTGGCGGACTACAACCAGATGGTGGGCAACGTCCTGTTCATAGGCCAGTCCCTGGGCAGCCCGACCACCCAGGCCATCGAGTCCCTGGCCAAGAGCTCCAACGTCCTGATCGGCACCGCCGCCCAGGACTCCGCGTTCGTCAACTCCCCGATCAACGCTGTGATCGGTACTCCGTACGCCGTTGACACTGCCAATGCCATGTACTACGTGTCCCAGCACGTGCCCAACGCCAAGCTCGGCATCGTCTACCAGAACGACGCCTACGGTCAGGACGGGGTGAAGGGTTTCGACGCGGGAGTCAGCGCCTACCACCTCGACAAGGTGGCCAGCGTCTCCTACAACGTCACTGACACATCCTTCACGTCCCAGGTGCTGGCCCTGAAGAACGCCGGGGCCAGCGTTGTCATGGTCACCGCCATCCCCACCGCGGCCGCCACGCTCATCGGCACCGCCGCCGCCCAGGGGTACCACCCGCAGTGGATACTCCAGGGTCCCGCCTGGTCCGAGTACCTGATGACCTCCACCGGAACCTCCAGCGGCAAACCCACGCCGGTGGAGCAGGCTCTGGTGGGGGCCTGGATCCTCGGCTACGAGGCCCCCTGGGGGGACCAGAGCGTGCCCGGCATGGCGGACTTCCTGAAGGCGCAGCAGCAGTACACCCCCAGCCAGATCCCCGACGGCTATTACATGTACGGGTACTGCCTGGGCCTGATGGAGGCCAAGCTGCTGCAGAAGGCCATCTCGTCCGGTGATCTCAGCCGCCAGGCTCTGATCAACGACCGCAAGAACCTGGGCACGATCGACTTCGGGGGGCTCATCCCCAACGCCGACTACACCCCGAACCTGGGCCCGGCCGATCGCCAGACGAACATCTCCCAGGTGGACACCACGTCACCCGGGTTCGCCCACCAGATAGCCCCGTACTTCGCCTCCAGCGCGGCCCAGAGCATGACCTTCGCCTCCGCTTCGAGTTAGTCGTCAGGGGGAAAAAGGGGCAGGCGCCGGGGGCTGACGGTCCCCCGGCGCCGCCCGACGCTACGGCCGGGACGGGGCCTGCAGGCCCAGCCGGCGCTGCTCGATGATGAGGCAGCGGTCCTCCACGTAGAGCAGACCGGCCGCCTCGGCGATGGACCGGGCTTCTGCCGACGCGATACCCAGTTGCAGCCACAGGGCGGTGGCCCCGGCGGCCACCGCCTGGCGGGCCACCTCGGGCGTGTCGCGCGACGGACGGAACACGTCTACCAGACCGACCTTCCCGGACAGCTCGGCCAGGCTGCGGTGCACCCGCTCGCCGAGGATGACGTCCTCGCGGGGATTGACCGGGACGATGCGCCAGCCGTGACGCTGCATGTGGGCCGGTACGTAGTGCGCCGCCTTGGTCGGATGGTTGCTGGCTCCCACCACCGTGATGGTGTCGTATGTCCTCAGAATCTGCTCCACGACCCTGTCCGTACGGTCCGTCATGCCCGCCAACCTAACGCCGCCCCATGACCGGATCTTCTCCGTTAAGTCCGATTCGTCAAGGTTCATGTTTTGACGGTCGATACCGCACCAGTGAGGCTGCGCCCCCCGGATCCCGAAGAGGCCTACCTGGCGCGCGCCGTGCGGCTGGGCGTGCGCATCACCGGCCTGGCGGTGGCCCTGATGGCCGCCTACCCGGCCCTGCCGGGCAGCGGTGTCCTGCCCCTGGCCCCCTACGCCGCGCTGCTGGCGACGGCCGTAATGGTGATGACAGCCATCTCCCGGCTCCCGGCCGCGGTGTGGACCGGGCGCTACGGGTACCGGTTGCTCTACGGGTGGTCGGTGGCCGACATCGCCCTGATCAGCGCGGTGGTCTACCTCAACGGCGGCAGCCGCAGCGAGCTGTACCTGCTGTACGGGCTGACCTGCCTGTTCTTCGCGGCGTGCTACCCGCCCCGGGGTCAGATCGCCACCGGCCTGCTGACCGCCCTGGCCTACACCGGTGTGCTGGCGCTGACCGGCTGGCACATCTCGGCGGCCTCCCTGGTGGTGCGGTCCGTCTGCATAGCCCTGTTCTCGGTCATGGCCAGCTTCTTGAGCAGGGAGCGCCTGCGCGACGCCTCGGAGTCCGAGCACCGGGCCGGCCTGCTGGCCACGGTGGCGGCCGCCGCCCGGGAGGTGGCGACCATCGAACCGGACGCGGTGCTGGCCGGAGTGACCGCGGCGGTGGTCGATCTCGGGTTCGAGGCCGCAACCATCACCATCCTGGACCAGTCGAGCTTCTCCTACCGTTTCGCCCATTCCCGTGGCATGCCCGAGTCGGTGACCTCGTCCACCCTGCCCGGGTCCGTCGGCTTGAGCGCCCTGGTGCTGGCCGCCGGGCAGACGGTGGCGGTGAGGGACTACCCCAGCCGGGAGGCCGCCATCCCGGCCCTGGTGGAGGCCGGGTTCCAGGCCGCGGTGGGCAGCCCGTTGTGGAGCGACGGCGAACTGGCCGGCGTGCTCCTCGGGGCCCGGCGCAACCGCAACGAGGTGTCCGAGCAGGAGCTGGAGGCGATGGAGCTGCTGGCCAGCGCGGCCAGCCGGGCCCTGGAGAACGCCCGCCGGTACACCCAGCTGGCGGAGAGCGAGATCAGGAGCAAGCACCAGGCCCTCCACGACGGCCTCACCGGCCTGCCCAACCGGCGGTTGCTGTTCGAGCGGATAGGGCACGCCCTGGCCCGGGACGGGCACCCGGGCCGCCGGTTGGCGGTCGTTTTCATCGACCTGGACGACTTCAAGGCGGTCAACGACCGGCTGGGCCACACCGTCGGGGACCTGCTGCTGATCGAGGTGGCCAACCGGCTCCGGTCGTGCCTGCGCCCGGGCGACACCGCCGCCCGCCTGGGGGGCGACGAGTTCGCCGTGCTGATCGACGACGAGCACGGCGACGCGTCAGAGGGGATGGCCGAGAGGCTCCTGGAGGCCGTCCGCCAACCGATCGAGATCTCCGGCCAGCTGGTCACGGTCCGGGCCAGCATCGGGATGGCGTTCGCCCCGCTCGGGCCGGGACGGGGCGCCGCCACCGGCAGCGACGTGACCCAGGCGGCCGACGGCCTGCTGCGCGACGCCGACCTGGCCATGTACGAGGCCAAACGGTCGGGCAAGGGTGGCCGGGCGGTGTTCGAGCAGGCCATGCGGGACCGCATACGGGCCCGGATCGCCATGGAGGCCGACCTGGGCGAGGCCCTGGCCCTGGAGCAGCTCCGCGTGGTGTACCAGCCGATCGTCGATCTGGCCACCGACCAGATGACCGGGGTGGAGGCCCTGCTCCGCTGGCACCACCCCATGCGGGGGCTGATCCCGCCCGACGAGTTCATCCCGGTGGCCGAGGAGACGGGGGCCATCGTGGCCATCGGCCGGTGGGTGCTGCAGGAGGCGTGTTGCCAGCTGCGGCGGTGGCGGGACCTCGACCCGTCCTGGGCCGGGCGCACGATGAGCGTCAACCTGTCCGCCCGCCAGTTGCGGGAGCCGGGCCTGGTGGACGACGTCCTGGCCATCCTGGCGCTCACCGGGATCCGCCCGGGGGACCTGACGTTGGAGGTCACCGAGACGGCGTTCTTCCACGATATCGACGCTGCCGCCTCGGTTCTCACCGACCTGGCGGCCCAGGGGGTGCAGGTCGCCCTGGACGACTTCGGTACCGGGTACTCGACGCTCAGCTGTCTCCAACGCCTGCCGGTGCACTCCATCAAGATCGACAAGTCGTTCATCGGCGGCATCAACCACGGATGGACCGAACCGGCCCTGATCCGCAGCATCCTCGACCTGACCCGCCGCCTCGGGCTGCGGACGGTGGCGGAGGGCATCGAGACGGTGGCGCAACTCACCGAGCTCCGGCAGTTGGGCTGCCAACACGGGCAGGGCTATTACCTGTCGAGGCCGGTGCCCCCCGAAGTGCTGTTCGAGACCGGCTCCATCGCCGCGGCCAGCGCGTCCGCACAACTGACCCGGTAGCCGGTGCGGACGCGCCTCAGGCCGGTGGCGTTCTATCCGTACAGATGCTGTATGACCGGGAACGCGTCGGCCATGGTCGTGATGGCGTAGATGTGGAACTTCACCCACCGGGCGTAGCGCACGGTCAACTCGAAGTCCTTCTCCGCGTCGGCCGGTAGTTCCTCGACCAGGAAGCCGCCCCGGCCGTCCAGGCGCTCGTAGTGCGCCAGCACGCTCGGGCCGGATCCGTGCTCGATGAACGACTTGGTCATGTCCCGGTAGTCGCTCTCTTTGAGGTCTTCCTTGTACTCGTAGCTGATGAGATAGAGACGCTGCATCGGTTCCTCCTCTCGAGCGGTCCTGCGAGGCGCCACGCGACCGCGGCCACCGGCTTCCCCGCCAGAGGCGTTGGTCACCGGGGCGCCGACCGGGCGTCCAGAAGTCCCCTCACGGCCGGTGCAGCTCCAACCGGTAGAGGATCTCGCAGCGCGAGTCGTGAACCCCGGTCTCGGTCCGGGTGCCGGTGCGGACGAAACCGGCGGACTCGTACAGGGCCCGGGCGGCGGTCATGGCCTCCGA
>DASSZD010000003.1:0-70485 GCA_035702985.1 Acidimicrobiales bacterium | reverse complement strand
AGGTTCCTGACCTTCTGGCGGCTCGTGTTGAGCGACAGCCGGACCGTCTCCCCGTCGGCCACGAACCACACCTCCGACAGCTGCGGCCGCCCGTCCTGGCCGATCGTGGCCAGGGTGGCCACCGAGGATTCGAGCAGGTCGCGATGGGACGGGGGGATGGGCGCCATGCCGGTCAAAGTACCGCCGGTACCGTGGCTAACCGTGGCCCGCCCGCTCACGCCTTCGGAGCAGCGCCGGGCCCGGCAGCTGCTCGTCACCCGCCGCCGGGCCACCGGCCTGCTCGTCGTGGTGGCCGTCGTTTTCGGGCTGGCCACCGCCTTTCAGTCGCAGGCCCACTGGCTGGGCTGGATCCAGGCCACCGCCATCGCCTCCCTCGTGGGCGGCCTGGCCGACTGGTTCGCGGTGACCGCCCTGTTCCGCCGGCCGCTGGGCCTGCCCATCCCCCACACCGCCATCGTGGTCGAGCGCAAGGACCGCTTCGCCGAGACCCTGGGGGCGTTCGTGCAGGAGAGCTTCCTCACCCCCGAGGTGGTGATCGCCCGGCTGCACTCGGCCGGGGCCCTGTCCCGGGCTGCCGCCTGGCTGGCCGACGAGCGTCACGCCGCCGAGCTGGCCGGCCGGGCCGCCGAGGCCATGGCCGAGATCGCGGCGCTGATGCGCGACGCCGACGTGCACGAGGTGCTGGACTCCCTGGTCCGCCAGCGCCTGGACCAGGTGGCCCTGGCGCCGGCGGCCGGCCGGACGCTGCAGCACCTGACCCGCGACGGCCGCCACGAGCCGGTGCTGGACGCCGCCCTGGAGGGCCTGGCCCGCTACCTGCGGGCCCACGGCCACGAGATGCACCGCCGGCTCGGGGTGCAGTCCCCGTGGTGGCTGCCCGGCCCGGTCAGCGCCAGGATGGTGTCACGGCTGCTGTCACGAACCGAGACGGTGGTGACCGAGATGGCCTACGACCGCCACCATCCCATCCGGCGTCAGCTCGGGGAGGGGCTGGAGAAGCTCGCCCTGCGGATGCAGCACGACCCGGAGCTGAGCCTCCGGGGGGAGGAGATCAAGGCGGAGTTCCTGGCCCAGCCCACGGTGCGGGAGCTGGCGGCCGCCCTGTGGGCGGACGCCAAGTCCGAGTTGCAGCAGCAGTCGCTGGACCCCGCCTCGGAGCTGCGCAGCCGACTGGCCGAGACCATCTGCCGGATGGGGCGGCGGCTGAGCAGCGACCGGGAGTTGGCCGGGACGGCCGAGCGGGCGGCGGAGGCGGTGATCCGCAGCCTGCTGACCAACTTCGACGAGGAGCTGGTCGGGCTGGTGACCGGCACCATCGCCCGCTGGGACGCCACCGACACGGCCCGGCGCCTGGAGCTGCTGCTCGGCCCCGATCTGCAGTACATCCGCATCAACGGCACCGTCGTGGGGGCTGCCGCCGGCCTGGTGCTGCACGCGGTCACGTCCCTGGCCCACTGACGGCTCAGGTACGGTGCCCCCATGCGTGTAGCGAATGTGGGCGGCCGGGCCAAGCTGTTGGTCGCGGACAAGCGGACGGTGGACGTCTCCACCGCGAGCGGGGGCCGGTTCGGTCCGGGCCTGCCCGAGCTGTACGCCAACTGGTGCGATTTCCAGGACTGGGCCCGGGACTTCGACGTTGAAAAAGCGGCGGCCGGGGCGGCCGAGCCGTTCGCCGCATCCATCGCCGGGCCGCCGTCACCGTCCCCCCGGCAGGTGTTCGCGGTGGCCCTCAACTACCGGGACCACGCCGCCGAGTCGGGCTTCAAGGCGCCGGACAGCCCGTTGTTCTTCACCAAGTTCCTCAGCGCGTTCAGCGGGCCGGTCACCGAGGTGGTGCTGCCCGACGGGAACGTCGACTGGGAGTGCGAGATGGTGGCCGTGATCGGGAAGGCGGCCCGCCGGGTGAGCGCCGCCGACGCCTGGTCCCACGTGGCCGGGGTGACGGTGGGCCAGGATCTCTCGGAGCGCCGGCTGCAGCGCAGCGGGCCCGCCCCCCAGTACAGCCTGGCCAAGTCCTATCCCGGCTTCGCCCCCACCGGCCCGGTGCTGGTCACCCCCGACGAGCTCGACGACCCCGATGACCTGGCCATCGGCTGCGAGGTCAACGACCAGGTGATGCAGTCGGCCCGCACGTCCGACATGATCTTCCCGGTCGGCGCCCTGATCGAGTACCTGTCGTCCCGCCTGACGCTGTTCCCGGGGGACGTGGTCTTCACCGGGACCCCCCCGGGGGTGGGCATGGGCCGCCAGCCCCCGGTGTTCCTCCGGACCGGCGATCGGCTGTGCAGCCACATCGAGGGCATCGGGGAGATGCTCCAGACCTTCGTCTGATGCCGGGCGCGGCCCGCCCCACGCGGCGGCGGGCACGGGGGGCGGGACCGCGGTCCCGGCGGGGGCTCAGGCGGCCTTGACGGCCGACACCTCGAACTCCAGCGTGACCTTCTCGCTGATCAGGATGCCGCCGGCCTCGAGGGCCACGTTCCAGTTGAGGCCCCAGTCCTTGCGGTTCACCTGGACGCTGCCCTCCAGCCCGATCCGCTGGTTGCCCCACGGGTCCTGGACCGGGCCGCTCAGCTCGAAGTCGATGGTGACCGGCCGGGTCTCGGCCTTGACCGTCAGGTCCCCGGTCACCCGGTAGCGCTCGTCGTCGACCCTCTCCACCGAGGTGCTGGCGAAGCGGATCTCGGGGTAGGTCTCCATGTCGAAGAAGTCGTTGCCGCGCAGGTGGGCGTCGCGGTCGGCGTTGCGGGTGTCGATGCTGGTGGCCTTGATGGTCAGCTGCAGGTTGGAGCCGGCCGGGTTTTCGGCGTCGAAGAACCCGGAGCCCTCGAACTCGTTGAACGAGCCCCGCACCTTGGTGACCATGGCGTGGCGGGCGACGAAACCGATCCGGCTGTGGGTGGGGTCGATGCTGTAGGTGCCGGTGAGGGTGCCGGCGGTCGTGGTCTCGGACACAGGTGCCTCCTGTAGAAAGGTGGGTACTGGTCGGGGACAACATGATTGCTCTCGCAACTATTCCGGTATCTTCCGGACGCCCCTACCTTGGGTCCATGAGCTTCGAGCACTCCGCCGTATTCGACCGCCCGGTCGGCGAGGTCTTCGCCTGGCACAGCCGGCCCGGGGCCATACACCGCCTGATGCCCCCGTGGCAGCCGGTGAAGGTGGCCCGGGAGGCCGGCTCGCTGGAGTCGGGGACGGCGGTGCTGGCCCTGCCCGGCGGCGTCAAGTGGGTGGCCGCCCACCGTCCCGACGGCTACGAGGCCGGCCGGCGCTTCACCGACGAGCTGACCACCCCGGTCCTGTCGAGCGGCCTGTCGTGGCGCCACACCCACGAGTTCAGCGAGGAGCCGGGGGGCGGCACCCGGGTCACCGACCGGGTGCAGACCCGGCTGCCGGAGCGGTTCCTGAAGCAGATGTTCGCCTACCGGACCCGCCAGCTGGGCGCCGACCTGGCGGCCCACGCCCGCTGGCCCGGGCCGGCACCTGCCGGCCTGACGGTGGCGGTCACCGGCTCCACCGGCCTGATCGGGTCGGCCCTGACCGCCTTTCTCAGCACCGGCGGGCACCGGGTGATCCGGCTGGTGCGCTCCGACCCGTCCGGCACCGACCGGCTGTGGCGACCGGACGACCCGGCCCCCGACCTGCTCGAGGGGGTGGACGCCCTGGTGCACCTGGCCGGGGCGTCGATCGCCGGGCGGTTCACCGAGTCGCACAAGCAGGCGGTGCGGGCCAGCCGGGTGGGCCCCACCCGGCGCCTGGCCGAACTGGCCGCCCAGGCCGGCGTTCCGGTCATGGTCAGCGCCTCGGCCATCGGGCTGTACGGCCCAGACCGGGGCGACGAGGAGCTGACCGAGGAGGCCGGGCGGGGCGACGGATTCGTGGCCGACGTGGTGGCCGACTGGGAGGCCGACACCGCGCCGGCCCGCCAGGGCGGCGTGAGGGTGGCCCTCATCCGCACCGGGATCGTGCAGTCGCCCCGGGGCGGCACCCTGCAGCTGCTGCGCCCCCTGTTCGAGGCCGGCCTGGGCGGCCGGCTGGGCGACGGGGAGCAGTGGACCGCCTGGATCGGTATCGACGACCTGCTGGACATCTACCTGCGGGCGCTGGTGGACCCGGCGGTGGACGGGCCGGTCAACGCGGTGGCCCCGCAGCCGGTACGCAACCGGGAGTACACCGAGGTCCTGGCCCGGGTGCTGCGCCGGCCGTCGGTGGTCCCGGTCCCCGGGTTCGGCCCGGCCGCCCTGCTCGGGCGGGAAGGGGCCAGGGAGCTGGCGCTGGCCAGCCAGCGGGTGGTGCCGGCCCGGCTGTCCGGCTGGGGCCACCAGTTCCGCCACCCGGATCTGGAGCCGGCGCTGCGCCACCTGCTGGGCCGGGTGCGGGGGGACGCCCTGGGTTAGCGTCGGGCGGGTGCTGCCCATCCAGACCCCCGCGCTGCTGGTCGACGACGCGGTGCTGTCGGCCAACCTGGCGGCCATGGCCGCCGCCCTGCCCGGCCCCCGCCTGCGCCCCCACGTGAAGGCCCACAAGTGCACCCGGCTGGCCCGGCGCCAGATGGAGGCCGGCCACGCCGGCTTCACCTGCGCCACCATCTCTGAGATGGAGGCCATGGCCGGGGCCGGCCTGGACCGGGACCTGCTGCTGGCCAACGAGGTGGTGGACGCCAGCCGGCTCACCCCGCTGGTGGAGGCCGGGGCCCGGGTGACGGTGGCGGTGGACTCGCCCGAGACGGTGGCGGCGGCCGTGGCGGCCGGCGTGACCGAGGTGCTGATCGACGTCAACGTGGGCCTGCCCCGCTGCGGCTGCCCCCCGGCGGAGGCCGGCCGCCTGGCCGACCAGGCCCGGGCCCGGGGGCTCACGGTGCGGGGGGTGATGGGCTACGAGGGCCACGCCGTGGGCCTGGAGGACCGGGCCGAACGGCGCCGCCAGGTGGACGAATCCATGGCCCAGCTGGCCGGCGCCCACCGGGACGTGGGCGGCGAGGTGGTGTCGGCCGGGGGCACCGGCAGCTACGACCTCAACGGGCTGGCCACGGAGATCCAGGCCGGCTCCTACGCCCTCATGGACACCGCCTACGCCAAGCTGGGCCTGCCGTTCGGCCACGCCCTGACCGTCCTGGCCACCGTGATCTCGGTCAACCAGGCCGGCTGGGCGGTGGCCGACTGCGGGCTGAAGGCGCTGGGCATGGACCACGGCAACCCGGCCATCCCCGGCGCGGTGGTGTGGTTCTGCTCCGACGAGCACCTCACGTTCTCACCGGAGGAGGGCCGGCCGCTGCCGAGGGTGGGCGACCAGGTGGAGGTGCTGCCGGCCCACGTGGACCCCACCGTCGCCTACCACGCCCGCATGCACGTGGTGGACCCGGACCGCAGCCGGATCCTGGACGTGTGGCCGGTCGACATGCGGGGCTGGTAGCCCGGGCTCAGGCGGCCACCGCCCGGACCAGGTGACGGATGACCTCCTTGGCGTCGGCCTTGCGCTCGAACGGGCCCCAGTACATGGAGGTGTTGGCCCCCCGCCGGTAGCCCACCGCGTCGTTGAGGATGCGCCGGTAGTGCCTGGGCACCAGTTCCAGGGCCTGCTCCCCGGCCTGGGACTTGGACAGGACCCGCCCGGTGGCCGCCCCCTCGGCCAGGCGGGCCGCCTGGAGCACCAGCGGCACCACCCCCCGGCGCAGCACCATCAGCCCGTCCGCCCCGGCCGCCAGGTCGTCCAGGCGGCGCCGGCACCACCGCCGGTACTCGTCCTCGTCGTAGGCGACGACCGGCCAGTCCGGGCCGGTCACGGCGATGGCCTCCTCGGTCAGCAGGGCCCGGGTGAGCGGGGTGTCCAGGCCGGTGGCCGACCCGGCCGGGGAACCGTCGGCGATGGCGTCCCAGGTGGCGTACCACACGCCCGGCGCCCGGCCGGCCCGCACCAGTGACCGCTCCGCCCGCCGGAGGCCGGCCCGCTGGCCGGGGTCGGGCTCCTCCCGGCGGACCACGACCAGGTCGATGTTGCTCTGGCGGGCGCTGAAGTCGCCCACCGCCGGGCCACCCACCAGGTACACCGCCTCCAGCCCGCCCAGGCCCCGCCGGTCGAGGTCCCTGAGGTAGGCGGCGATGGGGTCCTCCAGGGAGGCGGAAAGCACCGGACCAGTATGGGCCGGGGCCGGGCCCGGATGAGAAGCTGAGGGGATGACCGGGGAGAGGTACGCCGTCGTGGGAGCCGGGATCGTGGGCCTGGCCACAGCCCGGGAGCTGGCCCGGCGCCGCCCGGGGGCCCGGGTCACCGTGATCGACAAGGAGCCGGAGGTGGGGCGGCACCAGACGTCGCACAACAGCGGGGTGGTGCACGCCGGCCTGTACTACCCGCCGGGCTCGCTCAAGGCCCGCCTGTGCGCCCGGGGCCGGACGCTGCTGGAGCGGTACTGCGAGCGGTCCGGGCTGCCCTTCGACGAGTGCGGGAAGGTGGTGGTGGCCCGCCACGACGGGGAGCTGGCCGCCCTGGCCGACATAGAGTCCCGGGCCCGGGCCAACCGGGTGCCCGGTCTGCGCCGGATCGACGGGCCCGCCCTGGCCGAGGTGGAACCGCACGCCCGGGGGGTGGCCGCCCTGCACTCCCCCCGCACCGCCATCGTGGACTTCGGCCTCGTCGCCCGCCACCTGGCGGCGGACGGCGACGCCCGGCTGGACCTGCAGCTGGGCTTCGAGGTCACCGGGGTGTCGGTCCGGGGCCGGGAGGTGGTGGTGTCGGGTCCGGCCGGCCGCAACCCCGTGGTCGCCGACCGGGTGGTGCTGTGCGCCGGGCTGCACTCCGACCGGGTGGCCCGGCTGGCGGGCGCCACCGCCGTGCCCCGCATCGTCGCCTTCCGGGGCGAGTACTGGCGCCTGGTGCCGTCCCGGGCCGCGCTGGTCCGGGGGCTGATCTACCCGGTGCCCGACCCCCGCTACCCGTTCCTGGGGGTCCACTTCACCCGCCGGGTGGACGGCTCCGTGGACCTGGGCCCCAACGCGGTGCTGGCCCTGGCCCGCGAGGGTTACCGCCGCCGCGACGTCGAAGCCGCCGGCCTGGCGGGCGATCTGCTGTCACCGGCGGTGCTGCGCATGGCCCGGGCCAACTGGCGGGCCGGCCTGCACGAGATGGCCGGGTCCCTCTCGAAGCGGGTGTTCGTGGCCCGGGCCGCCACCCTGGTCCCCGACATCACCGCGTCCGACGTGGAGCGGTCCCCGGCCGGGGTGCGGGCCCAGGCCGTCGACCCCGACGGGTCCCTGGTGGACGACTTCCGCATCGCCACCGTCGGCCCCGACGGCCGGGTGCTGGCCGTGGTCAACGCCCCCTCCCCCGCCGCCACCTCCAGCCTGGCCATCGCCGAGCACATCTGCGACCAGCTGGACATCAGATCAGACACTCGATTGCAGGATTGATGCACTTGCATTACCGTGTCCGGGCATGGCATGGGATTTCGAGACCGACCCCGAGTACCAGGAACTGCTCGACTGGGCCGACACCTTCGTCCGCGACGAGGTGGAGCCGCTGGACCTGGTCCTGGGCAACCCCTACGACAAGTCCGACCGACGGGCCATGGCCATCGTCGGGCCCCTGCAGCAGAAGGTCAGGGACCGGGGCCTGTGGGCCTGCCACCTGGGACCGGACCTGGGCGGCAAGGGCTACGGGCAGGTCAAGCTGGCCCTGCTCAACGAGATCCTGGGCCGCAGCCGGTGGGCGCCGTCGGTGTTCGGCTGCCAGGCCCCCGACTCCGGCAACGCCGAGATCCTGGCCCACTACGGGTCCCCCAGCCAGAAGCAGCGCTACCTCCAGCCGCTGCTCGACGGGGAGATCTCGTCGTGCTACTCCATGACCGAGCCCCACGCCGGCGCCGACCCCACCCTGTTCGTCACCCGGGCCGTGCGCGACGGCGACGAGTGGGTGATCAGCGGTGAGAAGTGGTTCTCCTCCAACGCCCGCTTCGCCAGCTTCCTCATCGTCATGGCCGTGACCAACCCCGACGTGTCGGCCTACCAGGGGATGTCCATGTTCATCGTCCCGGCCGACGCCCCCGGGGTGGAGATCATCCGCAACGTGGGGGTGGGCGCCGAGAGCCACGGCGAGGGCAGCCACGCCTACATCCGCTACCGCGACGTGCGGGTCCCGGCCGACCACCTGCTCGGCGACGAGGGCGGGGCGTTCGTGATCGCCCAGACCAGGCTGGGCGGCGGCCGGATCCACCACGCCATGCGCACCATCGCCCAGGTCCGCAAGGCGTTCGACATGATGTGCGAGCGGGCCGTGTCGCGCACCACCCGGCACGGCTCGCTGGGCTCGCTGCAGATGACCCAGGAGCGCATCGCCGACAGCTGGATCGAGATGGAGCAGTTCCGGCTGCTGGTGCTGCGCACCGCCTGGCTGATCGACAAGCACCAGGACTACAAGCGGGTGCGCAAGGACATCGCCGCGGTCAAGGTGGCCATGCCCCGGGTCCTCCACGACGTGGCCCAGCGGGCCATGCACCTGCACGGGGCGCTCGGCGTGTCCGACGAGATGCCGTTCGCGGCCATGCTGATGGGGGCGGAGGCGCTCGGCATCGCCGACGGGCCCACCGAGGTCCACAAGGTCACGCTGGCCACCCAGCTGCTCAAGGGGTACAAGCCGGTGGACGGCCTGTTCCCCTCGGCCCACCTGCCCACCCGCCGGGAGGAGGCCCAGGCCCGCTACGCCCGGCTGCTCGAGCGCGAGGTGGCGGAGCTCTGAGCCGGTGACGGCCGGCCAGGACACCCGGGCCCGGCTCATATCCACCGCCGAGCGGCTGTTCGCGGCGCGGGGCATCGACGGGGTGAGCCTGCGGGAGATCAGCCGGGCGTCGGGGGCCCGCAACGCCATCGCCACCCAGTACCACTTCCAGGACCGGGCCGGGCTGGTGGAGGCCATCCTGGCCAAGCACCAGCCGGCGGTGGAGGCGGCCCGCCACGCCCTGCTCGACGACGTGGAGGCGGCCCGGGACTCCGCCGACCGGTCCCCGGAGCAGCTGGTGCGGGCCCTGGCCGGGGCCCTGGTCCGGCCGCTGGCCGCCAAGCTGGCCGATCCCGACGGCGGCCCGGAGTTCCTGCAGGTCCACGCCCAGGTAATAGAGCGCGACCCGGCCGCGGCCGGCGTGGCCGCCGCCAGCGTGGCCCGGTGGCGGAGGCTGGCCGACCCGGTGCTGGACCGGGACGCGGTGCGCCTGCACCGGCGGTTCACCGCCGTGCTGCACACCGCCACCGAGCTGGGCCGGCGGGCCGGCAGCGGCCCCCACACCGACGACCGGCTGTTCACCAGCTACCTGGTGGACGTGGTCAGCGCCATCCTGTCGTTCCCGGTGTCGGCCGAGACCCGCCGGCTGGCCGACGAGCGGGACCGGGCCCGCCGCCACTCCCGGAAGGAGTCGAACACACGTTCGCAGGCGGGGTAGGCTGGGGGGCGTGTCGGACCTGGCCCTGCAGAACAGCCTGTTCGCCGGCGGGCCGCCCGGCGCCCGGCCCGACACCGCCTTCGAGCGGGTGGATCTGGGCGGCGGGGCGTGGGTGGAGGTGGCTCGCAGCTGGTTCGGGGGGGCCGACGAGCTGGCCGAGGGGCTCATGGCCGGGGTGGGCTGGCGCCACCACCAGCGCTGGATGTACGAGCGGCTGGTCGACGAGCCCCGCCTGAGCCGCTGGTACGGGGCCGACGAGCCGCTGCCCGACGAGGCCCTGGCCCATTTCCGGGTGGCGGCCGGCCGGCGCTACCGGGTTCGCTTCGGGGCCCTGGCGCTCAACTTCTACCGCGACGGCCGCGACAGCGTGGCGTTCCACTCCGACCGGGAGCTGCGCCACGTCGACGACACCCTGGTGGTCATCCTGACCCTCGGCTCCACCCGGCCGTTCCTGCTGCGCCCGCTGGGCGGGGGCCGGTCCGTCGATCTGAGACCGGCCTCGGGCGACCTCATCGTCATGGGCGGCGCCTGCCAGGAGGGCTGGGAGCACGCCGTGCCCAAGGTGACCCGGGGGTGCGGGCCGCGCGTCAGCGCCTCCATCCGCTGGGCCCGCCGGGGCGGCTACGAGCGCCGGTGGGCCCCGACCGGGCGGGTCAGCCGCTCTTAGCCGTGGTCGGCGGGGTGGTCGCCGCCGGCGGGGAGGACCCGGCCAGCTGGGCGGCCTGCTCGTCGTAGATATAGGCCTGCTGGTTGTGCGCCTGGTAGGCCCCCAGGTCCCCGGCCTTGAGGGCGGCCTGCCCGGCCTTCAGCTCCTGCACCGCCTGGGCCAGCAGGGACTGGACGGTGGCCCCGGCCGGCGGGGCCGGCACCGGGCCGGTCGACGCCGGCGGCAGGGTGGTGGGGGTGGGCACGGTGGTGGTCGAGGTGGAGCCCTGGGAGTTGCTGCCGGTGCCGCCGGTACCGAGGTTGGTGTTGATCAGCGGCCCGGCGTTGGCCGCCGCGGTGTTGCAGTAGGCGGAGAACGGCGCCCCGATCTGGCACAGGGCCCCGTCCAGGGAGGCGTTGGAGCTGTGGTAGGCCTGCCCGTCGTACACCACGACCACGTCGCGCAGCTCCGGGATGTGGTTGGTGGCCGACTCCACGTACACCGGCTCCACGTACAGCAGGGTGTTGTCGATCGGCACGATGTCGACCTCGCCCAGCTCCACCTGGGACGACTGCTGGTTGTAGAAGGTGAGCTCGGCGGAGATCTGCGGGTTGGACCGGATGGCATTTGAGATCAGGCCCGGACCGTCGACCGTCTGCCCGGGCGGCAGCTGGAACACCTTGAGCTGGCCGTAGGTTCCCGGGTCCGACGAGGCGGTCATGAACGCGGTCAGGTTCTGGCTGGACCCGGTGGCGGAGATGGGCACGAACGGGGTGATCAGCACGAAGTTCACCTTCGGCTGGGGCGAGCCGGGCAGGTTGGCCAGGATGTACTGGGGCTGCAGGCGGGGCACCTGGGGGGGCAGGATCTGGCCGTTGGCCCCGATGACGGTGGCGCCCAGGGGGCTGTTGGAGGTCAGCGGGCCGCTGCCGGGATCGGGGGACACGGCCCACGCCTGGGCCTGGCTGTAGAAGTCGGAGGCGTTGGTCAGGTGGTACCGGCCGTACATGTTGGTCTGGATCTGGAAGATGTTCTCCGGGTACCGGAAGTGGGCGGTGATGCCCGGGAACAGCTTGTCGGCCTGGCTGACCGGGGTGAACAGGTCCGGGAAGGCCCGCTCGTACACCTTGAGAATGGGGTCTCCGGTGTTCATGTCGAAGAAGCGCATGGACCCGTCGTAGGCGCTCACCACCACCTTGACCGAGTTGCGCACGTAGTTGAAGGTGGTGTTCAGCCCGCTGTTGGGGGGCAGGCCGTCCAGGTTGGCGTTCTGGGAGTACGGGTAGTTGTCGCTGACGGTGTAGGCGTCGATGACCCAGTACACCTTGCCGTTGAGGATCACCGCGTAGGGGTCGGAGTCGAACTTGAGGAACGGGGCCGCCTTCTTGACCCGGGCGGTGACGTTGCGGATGTACATCACCCGCGAGGACGGGGTGATCTGGCCGGACAGGACGAAGTTGGCGTCCCCGAAGCGCAGGGCGAACGCCGCCCGCCGGATCAGGCTGCCGGCCGGCACCCCGCCCGTCCCGGCGTAGTGGGTGGTCACCTGCTGGCCGGTGGTGGCGTTCTCGTAGTCCAGCTCCTTGGTCTTGGAGTCGGCGATCACGTACTTGTTGGTGTCCTGGCCGTTGTCGTAGTAGATCTGCGACCCGTTCGGGGTCAGGTTGACCGGGCTGGGCCCGCTCGGGGGCAGGCCGGACAGGCTGAAGTTGGGGTTCCCGTTGGCGTCCACCCCCGACTGGCTGATGGGGGCCAGCACCGCGCCGTAGCCGTGGGTGTACTGCAGGTGCTGGTTGACGAACCCCGACGGCACCGACGAGTTCAGCTCCCGCACCGAGGCCACGGTGGCCGTCTCCTGCGGGGTGCCCGACCCGGTGTCGAGCTGGTAGCGGCCCAGGCTGAGGGCGTCGAAGGAGTAGTAGGAGCGCAGCGCCTGGTACTTGTCGAAGGTGTTGAGGATGTTGACCGCCGGGTCGAGCAGCCGCACGTTGGCGATGGTCTGCTGGTTGACCGAGGCCTGGGGGGTGCTCCCCTGTATCTCGGAACCGGCGAGCGCGGGCTGGTACTTGTAGTTGGTGTCGACCTGGACTTTGTCCAGACCGTAGGCCGCCCGGGTGGCGTCGATGTTGCGCTGGATGTACGGCGCCTCCCGGGTCAGCTCCGACGGGTTCACCCGCAGCGCCTGGTACAGCGCCGGGTAGGCCGTGCCCACCAGGAGGCTCACCAGGCCCCACAGGGCCACCGCCACGGTCGGCAGGATCCAGCCCCGCTGGCGGATGTTGGCCAGGAACAGCGCCGCCGAGATCACCGCGATCACCATCAGCAGCAGCTTGGCCGGGGCGTCGGCGTGGACGCTGGTGGCGGTGGCCCCGTTGACCACGTGGGCCCGCGACAGGTCCAGGGCCAGCCGGTCGAAGTAGTAGGCGACGGCCTTGATGATGGCCAGCGCCCCGAGCAGGACCGACAGGTGGGCCTTCACCGCCGACCCCACCCGCCGGCCGGCGGCCTGGGGGGTGATCCCGCCGTTGAGGTAGTGGAACACCGCGCTCACGATCAGCGCCACCACCACCGCCTCGAACGCCCAGCCGATGAGGAACCGGATGAACGGCAGCTGGAACACGTAGAAGCCGACGTCCTTGTGGAATTGCGGGTCGCTGGTGTGAAAGCTGACGTGGTAGCGGAACAGGTCCCAGTTGTTCCACTCCCGGTTGGTGCCGATCCCGCCCAGCAGGCCGAACACCGCGCTCACGATCAGGCGGATCTTCAGCTGGCGGCCGTAGGAGAAGTCCCGGTAGCGGACCACCAGCTCGTTGGCCGTGCCGGCGTCCACCTCGGCCGGGGCCACCCGGTCCACGACGGTGAGGTTCCCGAGCATCAGCCCGAAGAAGACGGCCGAGAACACCACCGCCAGGAGGATCTTGGTGACCAGCACGCCCCGGAACACCGACGTGAAGCCGACGGACTGGAACCACAGGTAGTCGGTCCAGAAGGTGGCCAGCCCCCGCAGCGAGGCGATCACGATGATCACCACGATCACCGCGACGATCAGGCCCAGGCGTGTCCGGCGCGAGCCGCGCGGCATCCTACGTGGCAGATCCTGGGGGGTACGCATCCGGGCCGAGAGCCTACCGGTGGGGGTGCACGGAACGGTAAGCGGGCCGGAACCGGTGGGCCGGCCCCAACACCGCTATCCGGCCGGCGGGCCGGGAACCAGCAGGCACCGGCATCCGCTGTGGGCCGGGGGGTGGTGCTGACCGGTCGGGAAGACCTCCCCCTTGGGCAGTTCCCCGGCCAGGGCGTCGTCGTCGCAATCGGGGCAGGGACCGTCGGTGTCCTCCACGATCCAGCGCAGCACCGCCCCGTCGGGCGCCGCCTCCCACGTGCCGCGGGAGAAGGCGGCAGACAGCATGTCACCGGCCAGCCGCTCGATGCGCTGGGTCTTCCACTCCCGGTAGGCGGCGCCCAGCGACTCGATCAGAACCGCCGGGTCGTCGTCGGCGTTGCGCTCGACGGCCTGCTCCAGGCGGCGCCGGAGCGGATCGACGATGCCGCTGCCGGTCTCGCCGGCCAGGTCCTCGATGTCCACCCGGCCGGCCGCCTCGGCGGCCGCCTCGCCCAGGTCGAGGGTGGCGGCGGCGAAGCCGGCCCCGGCCCGGGCCGCCTCCTGCAGGAGGGGCTGGGCGGCGTCGCGGTACCGGGCGGTCTGGTCGGCCCCGTCGGGCAGCAGGGCGGCGACGGTGGGCTCGCCCTTGAGGTTGCGCAGCCGGTCCAGGACGTCGTTCTGCTCGTCCTGGAGCGCCCGCTTGAGCCGCCGGGTCAGGGTCACCTCGAGGTCGACCACGGCTGACTCCCGCCACTGGAGGAGCGCCTCGTCGGCGTCGGACAGGCGCGCCTCGCCCTCCTCGGACTCATCGTCGTCGCCGGGTCGGCGTTGCTCCGCCCGGGCCGTGCCGTTGTCCGGGGCCGGGGCCGTCCCGTTGTCCGGGGCCGGCTGGTCCGCCCGGGCGGTGCTAGCCGGGGCGGCGGCCGCGTTGGTGCCGCGGATGCGGGCGAACAGCTCGTCCACGGCACTGCCGGGGGCCTCGGGGTCAGGGTCGGATTTGGCCTCCTGGTCGGTCGCCCGGTTCCGGCTGCGGGTCCGCTTGGGCCGGGCCCGGGTGGCCGTGGCGGCGGCTGCGGGCTGCCCCTCCGCCTGGTCGCCGGCGGCCGGCTTGCCCTCGGCGGCGGCAGCCGGGGCCGGGGGCCCGCCGGCCGGGGTCGGCTTGCCGCTCGCCGGGCCCCGGCCGGTGGCGGGCCGGTCCTCCTGCGCCGTGGTGTCCTCCTGCGCCGGCGTGTCCTGCTGCGCCGACGTGTCCTGCTGCGCCCTGGTGGCCCCGGCGTCTGCGGCGGCGGGCGGCTCCGGCTCGTCGGCTCCCGCCGCGGCGGCCCCGTCGGTGCTGTCAGCGGTGTCGTGGGCCGGCTCACCGGGCCGCTCGGCGACATCCCCGGCCCCGGCGGCCGCCCCGTCACCGGCCTCGTCACCGGGCCCCTCCCCGGCGGCGTCATCGGTCCCGCCGGCCGGGCCGCCGGCCAGCACCTCCGGCGTCTCCACCTCCGGGACGGCCGGCTCACCGGCTCCGGCTTCGGGCTCCTCGGCCATGCGCCGGCCCACCTCGTCGGCGGCGGCCCGGGCCTCGGCATCGGCCCGGCTCAGCTCGCCGGAAACCTCCTCGAGGGTGCGCCGCACCACCGCGTAGCTCTCGATCAGCCGCTCCCGGCCGGCCCGCAGCTGCTCGATCTGGACGGTGGCGATACGCCGGCGCCGGGACAGGTCCTCGAGGATCCGGTCCCGGGTGGAGTGGGCTCCCTCGATGGTGAGCTGGCGGTCCTTCTCGGCCGCCGCCCGCATGGTCTCGGACTCGGTGCGGGCCTTCTCGAGGATCTCGGCGGCCTCGGACCGGGCCCCCGACATCAGCCGGGCGGCGGCGTCCTCGGCACCGGCGGCGGTACGGGCGGCGGCCTCCCCGGCCGACGTCGTCAGGTGTTCGGCCTCGGACCGGGCTTCCCCGAGGAGGCGTTCGGACTCGGCCCGGGCCTCGCTGAGCAGCTTCTCGGTCTCGGCGTCGGCCTCCGAACGGTGCTTCTCGGCCTCTGAGCGGGCCTCTTCCATCAGCCGCTCGGCCTCCGAGCGGGCGCTGCCGAGCAGCTGCTCCGCCTCGGCCCGGGCCTCGGCGACCATCCGCTCGGAGTCCTCCGTGGCCCTGGACCTCATCTCGGTGGCGGCGGCCCGGGCCGTGCGCAGGATGGAGGCGGTCTCCTCCCCCACCGCGGCCATGAGCGTGTCCTCGTCCAGTACCGGCGGCCGGGCCGCCCGCTCCTCGGCCGAGTGCCATGCCGATTCCAGCTGCTCCGCCCGTTCCCGCCACGCCCGCATCTCGGTCGCCACCCGGTTCAGGAAGGACCGCACCTCACCCTGATCGAAACCGCGGAAGGCTGCCGTAAAGGACTGGGCCTGGATGAGTTCGGGGGTCAAAGAGGCGTCAGGTCCCATCCCCTCAGACTACGAGGCGGCACCTGCCCGGGTGGGTGATGGACCGGCGGGAAGTTCGATCACGAAGGTCGTGCCCCGCCCCGGAGCGGAGCGGCCCCGCACGGTGCCCCCGTGCCCTTCCACCACCCGCCTCACCACGGCCAGGCCCAGCCCCAGGCCGCCGAAGCGGCGGGTGTCGGAGTTGTCGGCCTGGACGAACTCGCCGAAGACGACCTCGTACTGCTGGGCGGTCATGCCCATGCCCTGGTCGCTGACCGATATCTCCACCGAGCCCGGGTGGTCGGCGACCCGCACCACGATCCGGCCCCCCTCCGGGGAGAACTTGACGGCGTTGTCCATCAGCTCGTCGACGGCCAGGCTGAGCCACCTCCGGTCGGCGTGCACCACCGCCTCGGCCCGGCACATGCGCCGGCCCAGGGTGACGTTGGCGGGCAGGCGGCCGGACCACGACGAGACGATCCCGTTGACCAGGGACCGCACGTCGAGCGGCTCGGGGCGCAGCACCAGGCGTCCGGCGCTGTCGGACGCGAAGAACTCGAGCATCTCCACGATGCGCAGCAGGCGGCGGGCGCTCTGGAGGATCTCCTCGTGCCAGGACCGGGCCCGTTCGGCCGGGACCTCCCGGCGGAGCAGGATGTCGGAGTAGCCCAGGATGCCGGTGAGCGGGGTCCGCAGCTCGTGGCCGACCCGGGACAGGAAGTCGGTCTTCATCTGCTCGACCTCGTGCTCCTTGCTCATGTCCCGGAGCACGAGCACGGTGCCGGCGGGCTCCCCGCCGGGGCCTCTGAGGGCGCCGCTGGACACCGCCACCGGCACGTCGGACCCCGGGCGGACCAGCCGGCTGACCACCGCCTGGTCCCGCTCCCCGGGCCGGAACAGGCGGGGCCCGACCGGCGGGCCGTCGTCGGTACGGAACCTGATGATCCGCTCGACGGGGGCGCCCACGGCCTTCCGGGCGTCGACGCCGGTCAGTTCGACGGCGGCCCGGTTGAAGTCGGTGATCCGCCCCTCGATGTCCACCGCCACCAGGGCGTCGTTCATGC
Organism: Acidimicrobiales bacterium; assembly: GCA_035702985.1. GTDB lineage: Bacteria > Actinomycetota > Acidimicrobiia > Acidimicrobiales > Palsa-688 > JAKAXG01. The sequence continues at coordinate 53,842 of DASSZD010000003.1, read as the reverse complement.
CGGCCACGACCGCCTCCAGCCGGTCCCGCAGCCGGGCCTCGTCCTCGGCGGCGGCGTGGAGGGCGGCGGCCTGGGCGGCCACCGAGTCGAGCATGGAGTCGAACGCCGAGCCCAGCGTGGCCACCTCGTCCTCGCCCCGCACCCCGGCCCGCACCGCCGACTCACCGGCCTGGATGGCGGTGGCGGCGCCGGTGAGCCGCCGGAGGCCGGCGGTGATCCGGTCACCGGTGAACACGGCCAGTCCCAGCGCCAGGACGGTCCCCCCGAAGGCGATCAGGAACAGAGTCCGGAACAGCTGCTCGCGTGCGGACAGGACGCTGGTGGCCGGGGTGGCGGCGACCAGGTAGGCGGTCCTGGTCCCGGCGGGAGTCACGACGGCGAGCGGCGCCACGCTCACGAAGCTGTTGCCCAGCACCCGGGCGGTGGCCTGCCCGTCGCCACCGGCGGCCACCCCCACCGCCGACCGGGCCAGGCCGGGCGGCACCCCGGCGGTGGCCACCACCCGGGGCCCGGCGACCAGGGCCAGGGAGACCGACGGGTCCAGGGGCTTGCGGGACGACAGGTAGCCGCTGTCGAGGATCCGGATGATCGACACCACCCCCAGCAGCTGGCTGGTGGCGGTGCACTCGGGCAGCGAGGCGGCCACCTTGACCTGCGCCGGGGAGGCCGTCTCGAAGACCCCCCGGGTCCCGACCGGGGCCGAGCATCTGACGTCGAGCGCCGGGTCGGCGCCGGGACCGGGGGCGGCGCCGGCCGACCCGCCCGGGACGAGTATCTGCGTGCCGTCAGGGGCGGAGTAGCGGATGGTGCCGAACGGGCGGTCGCCGGCGCTGCCGTTGAGCTGGGACAGCCGCTTGCCTATGGCCTGGGCGGCGGCCGACCGGTCGGCCGGGGCGCCGTGGGCGAACTCGTACAGAGGGTTGCGGCCGGGCTGGGTGAAGTAGCTGGCCAGGTCGGCCTCCACCAGCCTGGCGGTGAACGCCAGCGGAGCGGCGTCCGACACCGCCGCCTTCTCCACCCCCACCCGGGCCGACAGGCGGTTGAGCTCGTCGCGCTGCACCGACGAGGAGATCACCGTGGAGAGGGCCAGGGCCAGGACGATGACCACCAGCAGCAGGGTGGCCGCCCCGCTGCCGGCCACCCGGACGGCGATGTAGCGCTGGGCGATCTGCAGGAGGGCCCCGGCGGTGAGCAGCGACCCGGCCACCAGGAGGGCGTCGATGAGGTAGGCCGGAGCGGTGGCCAGTTCGGCGGCACCGGCCACCAGCCAGCCCAGGAAGCCGAGCCGGAGCAGCACCCCTCCAACCGGGGTGCGACCGGCGCGGGGACCGCCCGGATACGGGAAGGCGAGGATCAGGCTCCCGGCCGCGACCAGGCGGCCCAGGCCCAGCCATGTGACCGACGGCCCGGACACGAGCAGTGAACCGTGGACGAAGCTGGCCGCGCCGAGCACCATCAGGGCCACGGCGGCCACCACCGCCGGCAGCAGGGGTCTGGGCGGCCGGGCCGGGGCCGGGGCGGGCGGGGCCGAGTTGCGGTCGGGGGGCCGGAGCACCAGCAGGGCCAGGGCCGACGCCGTCACCACCAGCGTGACGAATTCGGCGGCGAACTGCACCTGGGCTTCGGTCAGCGACACGGACCCCTACTTGGCCGCGCTGGCCGCCGGCGCCTTCGGTACGTGGCCTCCGAGGGACCCCAGGATGTTGAGGGCCTGGTCCAGGCTCGTCACCGGGTACACCTTCATGGAACGGGCCTCGCTCCTGGCGGCGGCCAGATCCGACGGGGGCACCAGGAACACCTGGGCCCCGGCGTGGCGTACCGCCACGGCCTTCTGGGCCACCCCGCCGACCGGGCCGACCTGGCCCTGCAGGTCGATGGTGCCGGTGGCGGCGATGCGGTGGCCGCCGGTCAGCTGGCCGTTGGTGAGAGCGTCCAGCAGGCCCAGGGTCATGGCCAGCCCGGCCGACGGGCCACCGATCTGGCCGACCTGGATGTGGACGGGGAAGGGGTAGGAGAAGGTGGAGCGGGTCTGGGTGCTGACCCCCAGGAAGGCCTGGTCGGGCTGGGCCGGCCGGCCGGCCTCGGCCGGGGTGCCCGACAGTTTGGCCTGCAGGTGGACGGTGGCCGGCTTGCCCCCGCGGCCGGTCCGGGTGGCGGTCAGCGACACCGTCGCTCCGGGCTTGGCGGCGTGGATGGCGTCGACCAGATCGGCGGCGGTGCGCACCGGGTGGCCGTCGACGGCGGTGACCAGGTCGTTGCAGTGCACCCCGGCCGCGGCCGCCGGGGTGCCGGGCGCCACCAGGTCGACCTGGGCGCCCAGATCGTTCTGGCCGACGTGGTATCCCAACCGGCGCAGGGCCACCACCTCCGCCGATGACGTGGCGTCGGACATCTGCTGGGCGCCCTGGCAGTCCAGCTGGGAGGCCGGGGTGTTGCCCAGGATCTCGCCCTTGGGCACCAGGACGGTGCCGTCCCGGAACTGGTGCAGCAGGCCCAGCTTGGCCAGCAGGAAGTCCCCCATCGACGCCGGGCCGACCAGCACGTCGACCATCATCACCGAACCGGACACCGACGACGACTTGCCGGCGGGCAGCACCACCTTGACGCACGCCCGGCCGCCCGGCAGCGCGAACGACCCGCCCCCCGACTGCTTGCAGTCGGCGGCGGCGGAGACCACCGGCGCCGTACCCGGGGCGATGGCGTAGTAGGCCTGGGCCGCCTCGATCGCCCACACGACGACGGCCACGACCAGGGCCAGCACCACGGCCAGCGCTATCAGCACCCACCGGCGGGGCCGGCGCGGCGCCCGCCGCGCCGGCGGGACGTCGTCTTGTAACATCGTTCCGGTAGTGGTCAAGTCCTGTTTCTCCGCAGTGCTCGACGGGAGCGCTCCCCGGGAGCGGGGACAGCCTGCCATGCCGCGCCCCCTGATGGGGCAACGGCCCCGGTGACACCCCAGGGCATGCCCCGGCCGGCCGGCGCCCCGCCGCCCCTGGCGCGCACCCACCGGGTGCGCTCGGCGGCCGGCCTGATAGTGCTGGCCCTGGTTCTGGGCCTGGCCCTGGCGGCGACCCTCGGCGGGATCGTCTGGGCGGTGGCCCTGGCGCTGCACGCCGCCGCCACCGCTTGACCGGACCCGACCCCGCCGCCACCGCCCGCCGCCGGGAGGTCGCCCTGGCCGGCCACCGCGGTGACGCGTCCGCCGCCCTGGCCGGCCTGCGCGACCCCGAACCGGCGGTGCGGGCCGCCGCTCTGGGCGCCCTGGACCGGCTGGGGATCCTCACCGGGGATCAGTTGGGGCAGGCCGCCGCCGATCCGGCCGCCGCGGTGCGGTCCCGGGCCGCCGAACTGGCCCCCGCCGCCGGGCCGGCCGGGGTCGAACTGCTGGTCCCGCTGCTCGGCGACACTTCCCCGACGGTGGTCGAGGCGGCGTGCTTCGGCCTGGGCGAGGCCGGTGAGCAGGCCCGGAGCCACCCGCCGGTGCTGGTCGAGCTGGACCGGGTGGCGAGAGGGCATCCCGACCCCCTGTGCCGGGAGGCGGCGGTGGCCGCGGTGGGGGCCATCGGGGACCCCGCCGGCCTGGCCACGGTACTGGCCGGAATGGCGGACAAGCCCGCCGTCCGCCGGCGGGCGGTGCTGGCCCTGGCCGCCTTCGACGGGCCGGAGGTGGACGCCGCCCTGGAGCAGGCCCTCGCCGACCGCGACTGGCAGGTCCGCCAGGCCGCCGAGGATCTCACCGGCCGCCTGGACACCTGACAGGCGCACCGCCTATTTCATGAAGAGGTCTCTGACCGCTTCGAACTCCTCGAGGCACTTGCCGGCGCCGAGCACCACGCATTCCAGCGGGGCCTCCACCAGGTTGACCGGGAGTGAGGTCTCGGCCTCCAGCCGGCGGTCCAGACCGGCGAGCATGCCGCCCCCGCCGACCAGGTGGATGCCCTGGCTGATCAGGTCCTGGGCCAGTTCCGGGGGGGAGTTGCCGAGGCACTTGACCACCGAATCGACGATGGCACCGACCTGCTCCTCGATGGCCTCCCTCACCTCCTCGGGGGCCAGGATGACCGTCTTCGGCAGCCCGGACATCAGGTCCCGGCCCCGTACCTCGGCCTTGACCGCGTCCCGCTCGGACGGCCACGCCGACCCGATGGCCAGCTTGATCTCCTCGGCGGTGCGCTCCCCGACGGCGATGCCGTACTCCCGGCGCACGTAGGCCTGGATCGACGCGTCGATGTCGAAGCTGCCGACCCGGATGGCCTCCAGGGCCACGATCCCGCCCAGGGAGATGACCGCCGTCTCGGTGGTACCGCCGCCGACGTCGACGACCATGTTTCCCAGGGGCTCGTGGATGGGCAGGCCGGCGCCTATGGCGGCGGCCATGGGCTGCTCGATCAGGTAGGCGCCGTTGGCCCCGGCACCGCGGGCGGCCTCCTCGACGGCCCGGCGCTCCACCTCGGTTATGGCCGACGGGACGCAGATCAGCACCCGGGGCCGGTTGAAACGCGACACCCCGGCCCGCTGGAGCAGCAGCCGGATCATGCGCTGGGTGATGTCGAAATCGGTGATGGCACCCTTGCGGAGCGGCCGGACGGCCACGATGTAGCCCGGGGTGCGGCCGATCATCTGCCACGCCTCGTGGCCCATGGCCAGGACCTCCTGGTTGCGGGAGTTCAAGGCGATGACGGTCGGCTCGTTGAGCACGATGCCCCTCCCCCGCGAGTACACGAGGGTGTTGGCCGTGCCCAGGTCTATGGCGAGATCCCTAGCCAGTGTGGCCACCCGACCTTTCTCCAGCCGGCTGGTCCAGCTGCTCGGCGGTGGATGGGAAGCCGACCCCGGTCCCGGCCCGTCGGGGGCCGCCCGGGGACTCGATCCGGACGTGGGTCAGGCCGGCGGGCGGGCGGGGCTGAGCCCGCTCGGAACGGTGGATACGGGTGTCGGCGGCGGGCCGCCCGTCGGGGGCCAGGGCGTTGAGCCCCCGCTTGAACGAAGCCATGTTGGCGTCGACCGACCGGGGCTGGCGGTGCCGGAGCCACACGATCAGACCCCCGATGACGGCCACTACCACCGCCCCGATCAGGTAGGCCAGGTTGGACAGGACGGTGCTGGAGGAGGCGATCACGGCGCCACCTCGGCCACGTCGTGGGCGTCGAGGCCCCAGTCGTCCCCACCCGACCAGCGTTCCCGCTTCCAGATGGGAACCGACACCTTGAGCGTGTCGATGCAGAACCGGGCCGCTTCGAACGCCTCGCCCCGGTGCCCCGACGAGACGGCCACCACGACCGAGCACTCACCGACGGCCAGCGTCCCGGTGCGGTGCCACATGGCGATGCGGCCCACCCCGGGCCACTTCTCGGCGGCCGAGTCGGCGATGCGGCGCAGCCGGGGCTCCACCTGCGAGGCGTAGGCCTCGTACTCCAGCTCGACCACGTCGGGGCGGCCGTCGGCGTGGTCGCGAACCGTGCCCCCGAAGACGACCACGGCCCCGCAGTCGTCCCTCCGCACCCAGGTGGCCGCCCGGTCCAGGGAGAGAGGAGAGGTGGTCAACGCCACCCAGACCGAATCGCCCGCGCCCGGCTCCTGTCCGTAACCGCTCACCCTCTCATGCTACGACCCCGGGAGCGGCGGCGTGGCCCGCCCGGGCCGGTCGGCGCCGCCGCCGGCCGGGCCGCCCCGCGGGCCGACGACCACCCGGCCGGTCGCGTCGTTAGGCTCGAAGGCGTGGATTCCCAACCCGGCGCTCCCGATCCCGGGCAGCCGGACGGCAACGAGGAAGACGGGCCGCTCTACGCCTGGCTGCCACCGGAGGACCGGCTGTGGCGCCACCCCTCGGAGGCGCTCCGGTACCCGACCGGCGCGCCCCTGCCGCCGGAGCGGCCCATGGGTGGGGCCGGCCCGGTCGCCACCCGGCTGTCGGGCCACGGCGGCTGGGGACGCACCTGCGCCATAGCGGTCCTCGCCGGCCTGGTCGGAGCGCTGGCCGCGTCGGGCGTGGGCGTGGCGACAGGTTGGTGGAACCACCAGACGACGATCCTGCGATCGGCCCAGCCGACCAGCCCCTCGGTGTCGCTGGCCGAGGCCGGGGGACCGCCCATGAACTGGGCGGCGGTGGAGGAATCGGTGGCAGCGTCGGTGGTCGGGGTCACCGTCGACGGCCCGGCCGGTCCCCAGCAGGGATCGGGGCTGGTGATGCTGGTCACGGACGGGGCCAGCGCCTTCATCATGACCGACCTCTCCCTCTTCGCCCCCAACCAGGCGGCCAGCTTCCGGGGGACGGTGACGGTGACGTTCCTCTCCGGCGAGCAGGTCCGGGCCAAGCTGGTCGGCGAGGACAGCCAGAGCGGCCTGGCCCTGCTCCAGGCGCCCGACGCGGCCCGCGACATCCCGGCCGCCACCGGTTCGGTGGCCGACATCCGCGAGGCGGACTCGGTGCTGGCGGTGGGCGCCCGGAGCCTGGGCGGCGGTTCGCTCTCGACCGGGTCGGTCAGCGGTGAGGACCGCAGCGTGGCTCTCACCGACGGATCGGAGATGGGCGATCTCATCACCGTGACCATGCCGCCCATGACCCCCCAGGCGACCGGGGGGCCGGTGCTGGACCAGTACGGGCGGGTGGTCGGGCTGACGGTCAGCCTCAACGCCGCCGATCAGATCAACCAGCAGGTCACCTTCGCGGTGCCGATCGACGTGGTCAACCGGGTCGCCACCCAGCTCATAGACCACGAGCGGGTCACCCACGCCTGGCTGGGGGTCAGCAACTCCGAGGACGTGCCGGCGGTCACAGCCCACCAGTTGAGCCTGGACGGCGGGGTGGAGGCCGGCCAGGTCGCCCCCGGCAGCCCGGCCGCCCGGGCCGGCCTGCACAACAACGACATCATCACCAGCCTCGACGGCCGGCCCCTCACCTCGACGGGGGCGCTGGTGTCGGCCCTGGCCACCGCCGACCCGGGGACCAAGGTGACCATGTCGTACCTCCACGACGGCCGCACGGTGAAGACCACCGTGCAGCTCGCCGACCAGCCGTCCGGCGACTGACAGGCGGCCGGGGCGGGACCTAGACGGTCGGCCGGCGGCGCCGGCGCCAGGCCTCGACGGCCACCCCGATCCCGGTCCCGCCGGCGGCCAGCACCGCCAGGGCGATCAGCAGGTTGTAGTTCTGGCGCCGCCCCGGGGGCAGGTCGTCCCAGTGGAGCCGCTCGTCGGTGGCGACCAGGGCCTCCTCGCTCGAGTACCCGGGCTGCCAGCCGGCCGCCTTCAGGCGGTCCGGTGCCACCACCCACGGGTGGGCGGCGTAGGCCCGGGCTTCCAGCGGCACCCCTTTGCGCCACAGCCGCCAGGCCAGCGACGACACGACCGGGGCCAGGCGTTCGGGCACGGCGATGCGGGCCACGCCGCCGGCCAGGGCCCGGGCCTGGTCCTCGGATATCCCGGCGTCGGGAGCCACGTTGAAGACCCCCGACAGCCGGCGCTCCCACACCAGCAGCACGGCCGAGGCCAGGTCGTCGACATGGAGGTACTGCACCGGGCGGCCGCCGTCGCCGGAGCGGGGCGAGCGGGTGATCCCGAGCGCCTCGTACAGCGGCTTGTCGCCGCTGCCCACCGAGACCGCCGGGCGCAGCACGGCGACGGCCACCGACGGGTGGCGGTCGGCCCATTCGGCCACGGCCCGCTCGGCCTCGGCCTTGGACACGGCGAAGGGGAACTCGGGGTTGGGCCGGATGCGCTCGTCCTCGGTGAGGGGGATCTTGTTGTCCGGCCAGGCGCCGTAGACGGTGGCGCTCGACAGGTGGATCACCGAGCCCACGCCGGCCCGGGCGGCGGCGTCGAGCACCCGGCGCAGCGCCCGCAGGTTGGGGTCGGCGCCGCTTCCGTCACCGACCGCCGGGTTCCTGGCGTCGGGCACCCGCCACGCCATGTGGATGACCGAGGTGGCGCCTTCCATGACCGCCTCCAGCTCCCGGTCCCCGGGACCGGGCCGGGCGGCCAGGTCGATCACCCGGGCATCGAGCTTCGGGTCGCCGCCACCGAAGGGGACCAGGTCCACGCCGACCACCCGCTCCACGTCGGGGCGGGCCAGCAGCCGGGCCGCGACCCGGGTTCCGAGCGAACCGGCCATGCCGGTGACCACTACGGTCGACACGGCCCTACCATGCCCCAATGCTCGTATCGAGGGCCAGACGGGAACACGACCGGTGAGCACCCCCGAGGGTTTCGGCGCCGGCGGTCCCTTCGACAGCGGCCCCCTGGGTGAGCTGATGCGCAACCTGGCCCGGTTCTTCACCAGCCAGGGACCGCTCAACTGGGAGATCGCCCGCCAGATGGCCCACTGGGCCGCCTCCGAGGGCCAGCCCGAAGCCAATCCCGACCCGGTCTCCAGGGTGCGCCTGGAAGAGCTGATCCGGGTGGCCGAGATGCACGTGTCGGAGGCTACCGGCCTGACGGTCGCCCCGGGCGGGGTGCTCACCGTCGCCGCGGTAACCCCCAGCGGCTGGGCCCTGCGGACCCTGGAGCACTGGAAGCCGCTCCTCGAGCAGCTGGCCACCCGCATGATCCCGCCGGCCGCCGGCCCGGGCGGGGCGGGGGCGGCCAACCCCTTCGGCGGGGCGCTACCCGGGGGGGCGGAGGCCGGGCCGGGCGAGGATCCCATGGCCCGGCTGTTCGGCTCCCTGCCCCAGGTGCTCGGGCCGTTCCTGCTCGGGCTGCAGTCCGGCTCCATGGTCGGCCAGCTGGCCACCGGGGCCATGGGCCAGTTCGATCTGCCCATGCCCCGCCCGGCCGGCGGGGAGCTGATGCTGGTCCCGGCCACCATCGACCGGTTCGCCTCCGACTGGAGCCTGGCGCCCGACGATGTGCGCATGTGGATCTGCCTGCGGGAGACCACCAACCTGGCCGTGCTCGGCCGGGCCCACGTGCGGTCCAGGCTGGAGCAGCTGATCTCGGACTACGTGCAGGCCTTCTCCCCCACGTCGCGCCCCCTCGAGGAGCGGATGGAAGGTATCGACATCACCGACATGGCCGGATTGCAGGCCGCGTTCGGGGATCCCGCCAGCCTGGTCGAGGAGATGCAGAACGACGCCCAGCGCCGCATCCAGGTGCCTCTCCGGGCCCTGCTGTCGGCGGTGGTGGGCTACGTGGATTACGTGATGGACGGGGTGGGCCGCCGCCTGATCGGCTCCTATGGCCCCCTGACCGAGGCGTTGCGCCGCCAACGGCTGGAGGAGACGCCCGGGGCCAAGATCCTGGGCCAGATGTTCGGGGTGGCGCTCGGCGCCGAGCACTACGAGCAGGGGCAGGCGTTCGTGCACGGTGTCCTGGAGCGGGCCGGGACCGACGGGCTGGCCAAGCTGTGGCGATCCGAGCGGGATCTGCCGACCCCGGCCGAGGTGGCGGCGCCGGGGCTGTGGCTGGCCCGTCTGGAGCTCGACGACCCGGACCGGTAGCGGGGCGTGAACGCCCGACCCGGAACCCGCCGAAGGGCGCTCAAGGATCACCGCCGGTTCTGCCGATAGCGCGGGATATGGCAGAGCCTCACACGCAGCCCGGCGGGACCGGGGAAGGCGCCCCTCCTTTCAAGCCCTTCGACCGCCAGGCGCTGGAGGCCACGCTGGCCGACGCCCTGCGCGACGCCGGGGCCCTGCGGCCACCCGCCGGCGCTGACCGGCCCCCCGGCGCCGGGCCTGCGGACCCGAGCCCGGCGGCCCGGCCCGGCCCCATCCCCCCGGCGGCCACCGGCCCCGTCCCGGCGGCCGGGCCCGGCCCGGCGTCCCGGCCGGGGTCTCCGCCGGACCAGCTGCCCCGGCCCGTGTCGCCGCCGGCCGGCCGCTCCTCCGACAAACCGCCCACCCTGCTCGGCTCGGCTCTGGCCGGTCTGAACGGGCCGCTGGGCAGCACCCCGGCCGGCTCCGGCCTGGGCCGGGCTCCGGGTGCCGGCGCCCCGAGCGGCCCCCACCCGGGCGGCGTCAACCCGAGCGGCCCCCACCCGGGCGGCGTCAACCCGGGCGCCGGGCCAGCCGCACTGCGCCGGCCGGACCCGGCCGAGCCCCTGGCCGCCCCCCGCCCGCTGGCCGCCCCGGGACGGCTGGTCTCCGGCCTGGCCCCCGGAGGGGCCGGCCCGACGCCGGCCCCGGCACCGGCCGCCGAACAACCGACGATCGCCCTGCGCCGCCCCAGCCGGCCCGCCCCGGCACCGGCGGGCCGGGCCAAGCCGACGTCAGGGAGCGGCCCGGCGGACGGCCCGGCCCCGTCGGCCCCGCCCCGTCCGGTGGCGCCGATGGCCCCGGTAGCCGCCTGGTCCCCCTCCGACGACGACATCCTGCCCGGGAACTCGGCCAAGCGGCGGGGGGGACGGCGGCGCCGTAAGGGCTGACCCCACCCCGACCGGCCGCTTTCAGCCCCGGTCCGGTGGCGGCAGATAGGTCGCCCGGTAGAACCGGCCGGTGCCGTCCTCGGGCTCCAGCACCCACACCGATGCCTTCTCCCAGCGGGGAACCGCCCCCAGGTCGAGCCCGTCCCGGCGGGCCAGGGCGGCCAGGATCTCGGGGATCACGTCGCCGTGGCTGCACAGGACCGGGCTGTCAGAGGCCAGGTCGTCGATGAGCGACAGCGCCGAACGGCCCTCCCCCTCCGCCAGGGTGCACTCCGACTCCACCGGCCGGCCCAGGGCGGCGGCCAGGGGCCTGACCGTGTCCAGGCAGCGCAGGAACGGGCTGGAAAGGATCCGGCCCGGCGCCATCGACTCCAGCACCGGCACCAGCATCTCGGCCTGGCGGCGGCCTTTGGCCGACAGCTCCCGGTCCCGGTCCTCACCCTCCCACCGGTCTCTCGACAGGGCGTGGGCGTGGCGGACCAGGACAACCGGCATGGCGCCAGTGTGCCAGAGGCCGCCGGACCCTAACCTGGCCGGGTGGCGTCCTTGACCGACTCGTCGCCGCAGCCGGTGGCCGACCGGCCGGCGCGGGCCGGGTTGGGCCCGCTGCGCCGCGGCCTGCGGGAGGTCGGGCTGGCCCTGATCACCCTCGGGGTGATCCTCCTCCTGTTCGTCGGCTACCAGCTGTTCGGGACCAACATCACCGAGGCCCGGGACCAGCACGCCCTGGCCCGCCAGTTCTCCGCCGACGTGGCCCGGGCCGGGGTCCCGCCGGCAACCGCGGCCGGCCCCGGCGCCGCCGGGCCCACCCTGGCCCCCAGCGGGACCCCCGGCCCGTCGAGCACCGCCGCCGCCGGCCCGGCCCTGCCGGGCGTCCCGCCCGGCGGCGCCCTCGAGCACCTGGTGATCCCCAGGATCGGCCTGGACAAGTTCGTGGTGGAGGGAACCAGCGAGAACGACCTGCGCCGCGGTCCGGGCCACTACCTGGGGACGGCGCTGCCGGGCCAGCCCGGCAACGTCGGCATAGCCGGGCACCGCACCACCTACGGGGCGCCGTTCTTCCGACTCGACGAGCTGGCCCCGGGTGACCCCGTCTACCTCACCGACCGGACCGGCCGCACCTGGGTGTACAAGGTCTCCCGGCCGCCGCTGGTGGTCAGCCCCGGCGACGTGGCGGTCCTCGACCCCACCCCGTTCGCCCAGCTCACCCTCACCACCTGCAACCCCCGGTTCGAGGCCACCTCCCGGCTGGTGGTGTTCGCCCGCCTGGTGGGGCCGCCGGCCACGGCCACCCCCGTCGCCTCCCCCACCACCACCCCGGCCCCGCAGTCCGCCCAGGCACCGCCCACCACGGTGGCGGCCCCGGCCCCGACGGTGCCGGTCCGGGAATCGCTGGGCCAGGGGCGGACGGGCGCGCTGGCGCCCACCATCCTCTACGGCGCGCTGGTGGTCCTGGGATGGATCGGTACCCGCATCTGGATCAACCGGACCCGCCGCGGGCACCGCCTGGCGGCTTTTGTGGTGGGCATCGGGGTGTGCCTGGTGCCGCTGTGGTTCTGCTTCGAGAACGCCGTCCTGCTCCTGCCCCAGAGCATCTGACCCCCGCCCCCGGCGGGACCTAGAAGGTGATCACGCCCCGGAGGGCGTCGAGGACCTCCACGTCGTGGGGGTAGCTGAGCCGGGAGGCGGCCTCCCCCAGCGGGACCCACTCCGCCACATCGACCTCGTGCGACCCCCGGGGCTGCCCCTGCGCCGCGGTCATGGCCCAGTAACGCACCCGCTTGTGCTTGCCGCTGCGATCCAGGTAGGTGGTGGACCCCAGCTCCGGGCCCAGCTCGACGTCCAGGGTGGTCTCCTCCCGGACCTCCCGGCGGGCGGCCTGCTCGTCGGTCTCGCCCGGGTCCAGCTTGCCCTTGGGCAGGCTCCAGTCGTCGTAGCGGGCCCGGTGGATCAGGACCACCTCCACCTCCCCGGCCCCGTTGCGCCGCCACACCACCCCGCCCGCGGCCAGCACCGGTTCGGGTCGTTCCGGCACCGGGCGGTCGGGGACGGAGCTCAAACGAAGGCCCTGCCCGCTCGCATCTCCTGTTCGGCCCGCCTCTTGGCCCGGGCCACGGCCAGCTCCTGGAACCGGTGCTGGGCGTCGAGACCCCGCCGGGTGGGGACCTTCTGCCAGGTGCCGTCGGGCAGCAGCGACCAGGAGTGGGCGTCGTCGGCCAGCTCGGTGATCAGGATCTCCCGCAGCCGGCCCTGCAGCTCGGCGGAGCCGATCGGCACCACCGCCTCGACCCGCCGGTCCAGGTTGCGGTCCATCATGTCGGCCGACCCGATCCAGTAGTCGCCTCCCTCGGGCAGGCCGGGCAGGTCGCGGTCGGCCCCGGGGGGGCCGGCCTCGGTGCCGGCACCGAAGTAGTAGATGCGCGAGTGCTCCAGCCAGCGGCCCACGATGCTGCGCACCCGGATGTTGTCCGACAGGCCGGGAACGCCGGGACGCAGGCAGCAGATGGCCCGGACGATCAGGTCGATGCTCACCCCGGCCTCCGACGCCTGGTAGAGGGCGTCGATGATGCCGGGATCCACCAGGTTGTTGAGCTTCCAGACGATGCGCCCGGCCGGGCCGGCCTCCGCCTCGCGGGCGATCAGCTCCAGCATCCGGGGCCGCAGGGTGGTGGGGGCCACCAGCAGCCGCCGGTACTCCAGGCGGCGGCTGTAGCCGGTCAGGTAGTTGAACAGATCGGTCAGGTCGGCGCCGATGGCCGGCGAGCAGGTGAGCAGGCCGATGTCCTCGTACAGGCGGGCGGTGCTGGCGTTGTAGTTGCCGGTACCGATGTGGCAGTACCGGGTGATGCCGGCGCCCTCCTGGCGGACCACCAGGGCGATCTTGGAGTGGGTCTTCAGGCCGACCAGCCCGTACACCACGTGCACCCCGGCCTGCTCCAGGGCCCGGGCGAAACCGATGTTGGCCGCCTCGTCGCCCCGGGCCTTGAGCTCCACCAGGGCGGCGACCTGCTTGCCCCGCTCGGCGGCCCGGATCAACGAGCGCACGATGGCGCTGTCGCCCGAGGTGCGGTACAGGGTCTGCTTGATGGCCAGCACATCGGGGTCGCGCGAGGCCTGGGCGATGAACTCCTCCACCGACTCCGAGAAGCTGTCGTAGGGGTGCTGGACCAGGATGTCACCCGCCCGGATGACCGCGAAGATGTCGCTGCTCTCCCCGTCCGCCCCGCCCAGCCGGGCCGGGGTGACCGGGGTGAACGACTCCTCCTTGAGCTCGGGGCGGTCCAGGCCGTAGATCTGCCACAGGGCGGTCAGGTCGAGCGGCCCCGGGACCGGGTACACGTCCTCGGGCGACAGGTCCAGCTCCCGGGCCAGCAGCTCCTGGACCTCGTCGGTCATGGAGGCGTCCACCTCCAGGCGCACGGCCCGGCCGAAACGCCGCCGGCGCAGCTCCATCTCCACCGCCACCAGCAGGTCGTCGGCCTCCTCCTCCTCCAGGGTCAGGTCGGCGTTGCGGGTGACCCGGAAGGGGTGGTGGCTGACGATCTCCATGCCCGGGAACAGGGCGGCCAGGTGGGCGGCGATGACCTGCTCGAGCGGCACGAAACGCACCCCGTCGGGCAGGGCCAGCAGGCCGGGCAGCAGCGGCGGGATCTTGACCCGGGCGAAGCGACGCTCCCCGCCGGCCGGGTCCCGGACCATCACCGCCAGGTTGAGCGAAAGGTTCGAGATGTAGGGAAAAGGATGGCCCGGGTCGACGGCCAGGGGGGTCAGGACCGGGAAGATCCTCTCCGCGAACACCTGGCCGGCCCAGGCCCGGTCGGAGTCGTCCAGCGACGACCACTCGATCAGCTGGATGCCGTGGGAGGCCAGGCCGGGCACGACCTGGCCCAGGCAGGCGGCCTGCCGGCGTTCGAGCAGCTGCTCGGTGGCGTTCCGGATGAGTCGCAGCTGATCCGAGACCGACAGACCGTCGGGGGCGGTGCCGATACCTGCCGCCAGCTGGTCCTTCAGGCCGGCCACCCGGACCTGGAAGAACTCGTCCATGTTGCTGGCGAAGATGGCCAGGAACTTGACCCGCTCCAGGAGCGGCAGGTCCGCCTGCTCGGCCAGGGTCAGGACCCGGGCGTTGAAGTCCAGGGTGGACAGCTCCCGGTTGAGGTAGTGCTGGCCGGGGGTGGTGTCGGCGGCGAATCCCTCCTCGGCCAGAGCGCTTGCCATGCAGCCAGCGTATCTGGGCTGCTGCTAGGAGCCGCTCTCCTCGTCCGGTGTGCCCAGATCCCAGTCCAGGATCAGGTTCTCCCGCTCGGCGTCGCGGATGACCCGCTCCCGGTTGCGGCGGAACTGCGGATCGTGGGGCGGCAGCAGCAGCAGCCGGGCCAGGGCCCGCTGGCGGAAGTCCTCGATCACGGAGCGCTCCCCGAAGTCCGAATCCACCCGCCAGTGCGGCGCCACCGGGCCGAGATAGACGACGCGGACGTGCCCGCGGGGCGGGGCCTGCTCTTCGGGGGACGGCATGGACATGGCCAGCCAGCCTACTGGCCGGCGGTGCGGCTTCTCAGGCGGTTGGCCGCGGAGATCACCGCGGCCAGGGTGGCGTCGAGGATGCTCGAGTGGATCCCGACCCCCCACAGCTGCATCCCGCCCGGGCCGGTGGCCTGCACGTAGGCGGCGGCGCTGGCCTCCGCCCCCGAGGTGAGGGCGTGCTCGTGGTAGTCGTCCACTGTCATCTCCAACGCCAGTTCCTGGCGCAGCCCGTTGACCAGGGCGTCGACCGGACCGTTGCCCTGCCCGGAGATGGTGCGGTGCCGGCCGTCGACGAGGACCTGGGCCACGACCTGGGTCCCTTTTTCCCCCGAGGAGACCTCGCTGGAGATGAGCCGGACGGCGGCGTCGTCGGGCAGGTAGCTCGACGTGAACGCCTCCCACAGCTCACCCGGCTTGATCTCGGTGCCGCTGGCCTCGGTGATGGCCTGCACGGTCTTGGAGAACTCGACCTGCAGCCCCCGGGGCAGGTCCAGGTTGTGCTCGAAGTCCATGAGGTAGGCCACCCCGCCCTTGCCGGACTGGCTGTTGACCCGGATGATGGCCTCGTAGGTGCGGCCCACGTGCTTGGGGTCGATGGGCAGGTACGGGACCTCCCACCGGCTGTAGTCCCCCCGGCCCGCCCCCGCCTCGGCCCGGGTGGCGGCCAGGGCCTGCATGCCCTTCTTGATGGCGTCCTGGTGGGACCCGGAGAAGGCCGTGTAGACCAGGTCGCCGGCGTAGGGGTGGCGGGGGTGGACCGGCAGCCGGTTGCAGTACTCGGCCACCTGGCGCAGGTGGTCGATGTCGTGCAGGTCCAGTCCCGGGTCGATGCCCTCGGTCATCAGGTTGAGGGCCAGGGTCACCACGTCCACGTTGCCGGTCCGCTCCCCGTTGCCGAACAGCGTCCCCTCCACCCGGTCGGCACCGGCCAGCTGGGCCAGCTCGGCCGCCGCCACCGCCGTGCCCCGGTCGTTGTGGGGGTGGACGCTGAGGGTGACGGCGTCGCGGCGGGGCAGGTTGCGGTGGACGTACTCGATGACGTCGCCGTACACGTTGGGCCCGAACATCTCCACCGTGTTGGGCAGGTTGATGATGATCTTGTTGTCCGGGCCCGGGTCGATTACGTCCATGACGGCGGCGCAGATCTCCACCGCGTAGTCCGGCTCGGTGCCGGTGAAGCTCTCCGGGGAGTACTCGTAGCTGACCCTGGTCCCGGGGATGGTCTGCTCGAACTTCTTGACCAGGCGGGCGGCGCTGGTGGCGATGTCGGTGATCCCGTCCTTCTCCAGGCCGAACACCACCCGCCGCTGCAGCACGCTGGTGGAGTTGTAGAAGTGCACGATGGCGTGGCGGGCCCCGGCGATGGCCTCGAAGGTCCGCTCGATCAGCTCCGGCCGGCACTGCACCAGCACCTGGATGGCCACCTCGTCGGGGATGCGGTCCTCCTCGATGATCTGGCGTATGAAGTCGAAATCGGTCTGGGACGCCGCCGGGAACCCCACCTCGATCTCCTTGAACCCCATCCCGACCAGGGTCTCGAAGAACTTGAGCTTGCGGGCCGGGTCCATGGGGTCGATGAGGGCCTGGTTGCCGTCGCGCAGGTCCACGCTGCACCAGACGGGGGCCCGCTCGAGGTGGCGGTCCGGCCAGGTGCGCCTGAAGTCGGTTATGCCGGCCGCCTCGAAGGGCCGGAACGGCTGGTAGCACCCGCTGGGCATGTCGCAGGGCGTCGGGTATGCGTAGGCGGCCATCTGTGAACCTCGGATCGGGGTCGGGAAACGAAAAAACCTCCTGGCCCGGGGGCACAGGAGGTTCGGCGAGCACCGATATGTGGTGCTCGCCTACAGCAGAAGGAGAAGTCCGGTGGTGTCGTAACGGTACATCCGCCCCGATGCTATCACGGCCGCACCGGGTCGCTCACCAGCGGGCCACCGAGGCGGGGGAGCTGTTGGTGATGGCCTCGCTGGTCTCGGGGCGGGCGAACACCGACTGCACCGCCACCCGGCCCGGCCCCCGCAGCCGCAGCCACACCTGCCGGTAGCTGAAGCGGCTGCTCCAGCCCCACGACGTGTTGCCGGGGTTGGGGTACTCGAGGTGCAGGACCATGTCCACGGTGGGATCGCGGTAGAGCAGGGCGGTGGGCTGGACGCAGATGGTCTCCCCCGCCGCCAGGTCCCGGATGAACGTGTTGCCCGGCGCGTGCACCAGCAGGAGTCCCGGGCCGGACCGGGCGGCGAACACGTCGATGTTGTAGCCGAGCGGGTAGTGGGTCTCCCGGTCGTCGCCCGATCCGGTCTGGAACCAGATGCCCGACTGCTGCCAGCTGTACTCGACGTTGCCGGTGGCGGCCAGGAAGCTGTGCTCGCGCACCATCACCGCCTGCCCCGGTTGGAGCGGCAGGGCCACGACCTCGCCGGGCGAGTCCTCCGACAGGGCCAGGTGGCCCGGTCCCGACGCCTGCAGCATGACCAGCGGCAGCCCCGACCTCACCCGGTTCCAGCCGCCGGCCATGGGCATCGCCTGCATGGCCACCGTGGGATCGGCCCACAGCACGCTGTGGTGGGAGAAGTACACCCATTCCCGGCCGCGCAGGTCGAAGTCGGCGGTGGGCACGTAGGTGCCGGCGATCTGGCAGCTGGAGGCGCCGAACTGGATGCGGGCCATGTCCCGGATGGGTGGCTGCTCCTGCCAGCCGGACCGGCTGACCACCGCTCGCACGTCGACGGGGGCCCCGCAGTGGGGGCAGCTGGTGCCGGCGGCGTCGCTCGGGAGGCGGCAGTAGCGGCAGACATAGCCCGAGCCGGGCCCGGAGGTGGAGGTTTCGGTCATGTCCGGTGCCCTAGGCGGTGGCGTGGTGGACGTACATGGACTGGATGCCCACCCGGCCCGGTCCGGTCATCTCGGCCAGGTACATACCGTGGCGCATGAGGCCGGTGCGGACGTTCTGCTGCACCGTGTTCATGGACACCGAGGCGTCCTTGTACAGGAACCCGCCCGGTTCCACCAGGATCTTCTCCCCCGGCCCGAGGCTGCGTTCGAACACGTTGCCGTAGCCGTGGAGCAGCAGGATCCCCTGTTCACCGCTGGTGACGAAACGGTCGAGGAACATGCCCTCGCCGTGGAGCACGTTGTTCATGCCCTTGATGCGCTCGAAGCTGTAGCTGATCGAGTGGGACGCCACCAGGAAGGCGTGCTCGCGGACGTCGATCTCCATGCCGGGGTGCAGCGGCAGGACCACCACCTCGCCGGAAGCGTCGCGGGAGAACGCCACCCGGCCCGGGCCGGTGGCGGTGGAGATGACATGGGGCATGCCGCCCAGCATGCGCCTGACTCCCCCGCCGGTGTTCATGGCCGCCAGAGGGGTGGCCTCGTCCTTCCACAGCAGCACGTGGTGCTCGAAGAACACCCAGTCGCCGGGGGCCAGGTTGATCTCGGCCACCGGGACCAGCTCCCCCTCCACCTGGCAGGTGCTGTTGGAGAAGCGGAACTCGGTCATGTCCCGCAGCCGGGGGGCTTCCCGCCACCCCGAGTCGCTCACCAGGTTCCGGACGTCGAGGGGCGCCCCGCAGGTGGAGCAGGTGGTCGATCCCACCTCGTTCTGGGCCCGGCACCACTGGCACTGGATGCGATCCATGGCCGGAACGTAGCAGCAGGACCGCCCGGTTCAGCGGATCCGGGCAGCGGCGGCCGGTGGCCGGTGGCGCCCGGCCGCTACGGGGAGGTCAGTTGGGCTGGTCGGCGGCCACCCGCTGCACGCCGCGCCGCTGCCGGGCGATCCGGCGGCGCTCCCGCTCCGAGGCGCCGCCCCACACCCCGTGCTCGATGCGGTTGTAGAGGGCGTACTCCAGACACGGTTCCTTGACCGGGCAGTCGGCGCAGATCCGCCGGGCCACCTCCACGCCTACTCCGTCGCTGGGGAAGAAGGTCTCGGGAGGGAGCTCACGGCACTTGCCCTCGGCCATCCAGTTCGTGTCCACAGTAACGATCCTCCGTAGTCCTTCAACCTCAGTCTCCGGGACTTTGCTGATAATCCCATGAGAAACGAATCACATGCCGCGTTCTGCCTGAACAGGTATGTCGGCAGCCGCGCCACTGTTGACCAACTTGCTGCGCCGATCGCTCCCTCGGCGCCTACGGTCAACATCCCCTAGCGGCCTGCCCGGCAAACTAGGCGAGTGAACAGAAAGGCCATCATAACCCTCCTACCCGCCCGACCGAAAGTTTACGACCGATAGGCGGCGGGCGGGCGCGGGAATCCGGTTGTGCGTCGGCGGAGGGCCGACGGGTGGATCCGGCCGGGCCGGGACCTCGGGCCGGCTACTGCTGGGGGCGGGAGGATTCGCTGCGGGCCTGCTCCTCGCGGGCCTTGAGCAGGGCTTCGAGCTGGGCCGGGGTGAGGCTGATGGTGCCCTCCTGCGGGGCCTGACCGGCGGGACCGGCCTGGGCCGGCTGCGTGGGGGTGGCCAGTCCGGCCGGGGCCAGCGCCGGCGGCGGGGGCAGGGCGTCGTTGGCCGCCGTCGATGCGTTGGCGGCCTTGGCCGCCTTGTCCCGCTCGGCGTCCTCCTCGGCCTCCTGCTGGGCCTTGCGGAACTCCTTGCCGGCCAGACCGACGTTGCGGGCCAGCTTGGGGAGCTGGCTGCCGCCCACCAGGACGATCAGGGCGATGACCAGGAAGATGATCCCATCGCCCCCAAAGATATTCGCGGTCATATCGCTACGGTACTCCTTGATCGGGGTGATGCAACCACCACGACCCCTAATCCGTAACCCGACCACCCTGCGGATGAGCCGGCCGGCCCGGTACGGTGCGGGAGGCGTGGACCGGGGCCTGTTCGAGTGCGTGATCAACGTCAGCGAGGGCCGCGACCAGGAGCGGATCTCGGCGCTGGCCGCGGCGGGCGGACGGTGGGTGCTCGACGTCCACTCCGACCCGGACCACCACCGCAGCGTGATCACCCTGGCCGGGCCGGCCGGCGAGCTCGTGGAGGCGGCCCGCTCGGTGGCCCGGGCCACGGTGGCCCTGGTCGACCTGGGTACCCACGCCGGCGCCCATCCCCGGCTGGGCGCCCTCGACGTGGTCCCGTGGGTGGCCCTGGGCGGCTGGCCCGTCCGCAACGGCGGCGGGGCCGGGGAGGCGGAGGCCCGGGCCCTGCGCGACGACTTCGCCCGCTGGGCGGCCCGGGAGCTGGGCCTGCCGTGCTTCCTGTACGGACCGGAGAGGACGCTGCCCGCGCTGCGGCGCACGGCGTGGTCGACGCTCGGCCCCGACACCGGGCCGGGCCGGCCCCACCCCACCGCCGGGGCCGCCGCCGTCGGGGTGCGCCCGGTGCTGGTGGCCTACAACCTGTGGCTGGCCGACCCCGACCTGGGGACCGGGCGGCGCATCGCCGCCGAGCTGCGGGGGCCGGGGCTGCGCACCCTGGGGCTGCGGGTGGGAGCCGGCGTGCAGGTGTCGTGCAACCTGACCGACCCGTGGCGGGTGGGCCCCGCCGACGTGTACGACGCGGTCGGCGCCCGGGCCCCCATCGCCCGGGCCGAGCTGGTGGGCCTGCTCCCCCGCTCGGTGCTGGAGGCGGCCCCCCGGCGGCGCTGGGGCGAGCTGGGGATCGGCCCGTCCGACACGATCGAGGCCCGCCTGGAGCAGGCGGGCCTCGACGGGGGAAGATTCGCTGCGGGGACGGGCTAGCCGGCGGCGGCCGCCCCTCCGGCCCGGCGCTCGAGGGCCCGGCGGCGGCGGATCTTGCGGCGCTCCCGCTCGCTCAGGCCCCCCCAGATGCCGAACTTCTCACCATTGGCCAGGGCGTACTCCAGGCAGTCCTCCCGCACCACGCAGCCCCGGCACACCTCCTTGGCCTCCCGGGTGGAGGCACCCCGCTCCGGGAAGAACAGGTCGGGGTCGACCCCCATGCAGTTGGCCTGACGCTGCCAGCTACGGTCCGGTGTCCGAAGAATGAGTTCGATGAGATCGTTCACCGGGGCTCCCCTCAAAGTCGGTGATGCGGTGGTGGGGTGGGTTTCACTAGCCGGCGGTGGAACCGTACCCCCGGTCCCACCGTTGTAACTACACGGTTGTGATCTTCCTACGCCGAGCAGCGCGAATCAAGGGGATCCCCGGTTTATTTGCCCAAATCTGCTATTCGCCGTGGGGCCGGCGGGCGCCGCCCGGCGGCGGGAGCGCAGGGTCAGGCGACCAGGATGCTCCGGACGTCGTCCTCGGAGTCCTCGGTGACCAGCACGATGACCTCGTCGCCGGCGTGCAGCACGGTGTCGCCCCGGGGCACCACCACCCGCCGCTCCCGGATCACCGCCACCACGCTCGAGTCCCGGGGCATGCCCAGTTCGGAGATCTGGCGGCCCACGGCCGGGGATTCCTCGGCGAGGGTCACCTCCACCAGACCGGCCTTGCCCTCGGCGAAGTGCAGCAGCCGCACCAGGGTGCCGACCGACAGGGCCTCCTCCACCAGGGCGGTGATCAGGTGGGGCGTGGACACCGAGACGTCCACCCCCCAGGTCTCGTTGAACAGCCACTCGTTCTTGGGGTGGTTGACCCGGGCGATCACCCGGGGCACGGCGAACTCCTGCTTGGCCAGCAGGGACACCACCAGGTTGTCCTCGTCGTCGCCGGTGGCGGCCACCACCACGTCGGCCGCCCCGAACCCGGCCTCGTGCAGGGTGCTCACCTCGCAGGCGTCGCCGGCGAACCACCGGCACCCGGGCACCTCCTCCTGGCGGGCGACCACGGCCGGGTCCGACTCCACGATCAGCACCTCGTGACCGTTGCGCACCAGGTCCCGGGCGATGGACCGGCCCACCACGCCGCCTCCGGCGATGGAGACCTTCATCGCGGTCGCTCCGCCATGCGCCCGTCGCCGCCGGACCCCACCCCGGCCGCCCCACCGACGCCGGGCCCCCGGCCGGCGGTCTTCACCAACCGGGCGTTGACCGCCTCCAGGGCCTCGGTGTGCACCGCGAAGTGCACGATGTCCCCCTCCTGGCCCACCATCCCCGGGCCGGCCAGGCGGGCCCGTCCGCCCCGGGTGACCATCACCGGGCGGTAGCGGTCCGCTTCGGCCAGCTCCGACAGGGGTCGCCCGCACAGCGACTCCGGCAGCGGGTACTCGACCAGGTTGATCTCCCCGGTGGGGTCGGTCCACGACGAGGAGACCTCGTCGGGGATCAGCCTCCGGGCGACCTGGTCGACGGTCCAGCTGACCGTGGCCACCGTGGCTATCCCCAGCCGCTGGTAGATGACCGCCCGGCGGGGATCGTAGATGCGGGCCACCACGTGGCCCACCTCGAACGTCTCCCGGGCGATACGGGCGGTGAGGATGTTGGTGTTGTCCCCGCTGGTCACCGCCGCCACCGCCCCGGCCCGCTCGACCCCGGCCCGCCTGAGGTCGTCGCGGTCGAAGCCGAACCCCACCACCGTCTGGCCGTCCCAGGGTTCGGGGAGGCGCCGGAAGGCCGTCTCGTTCTTGTCGATCACCGCCAGGGTGTGACCCTCACGCTGCAGGCGGGCCGCCAACTCGCTGCCCACCCGACCGCAGCCCACCACTATCACGTGCAAGACGGGCCACCTCCGACCACCGGGTCAACCACCAATCCGATCCTTCCTCAGGGCCCGGGTCGGGCCGTCTCGGGTTCCAGCGCTTCCCAACCGCTCACGCCGGCCTGCGCCGGCTCCTCTTCTGCTCCAGGAAGTCGACGAGAACGTAGTCGCCCAGCGTCTCGGGGGTGGTGTAGAAGGCCCGGCCCCGGTTGAGCTGGGTGATCCTCTCCACGAAGCTGCGCAGGTACCCGGTGGCGTCCAGCATGAACGTGTTGATCCGGATGCCCTCCCGGGTGGCCCTGACGACCTCGTCCAGGGTCACCTTCACCGTCTCGGGGGCCGGCGGGTAGCTGAAGAACGGTTCACCCCCGGGCAGGATGTGGGCGGTGGGCTCGCCGTCGGTGATCATGATCACCTGCTTGGTGCCGGTCTGGCGGGCCAGCATCCGGCGGGCCAGGAGCAGGGCGTGCTGCATGTTGGTGCCGTAGGTGTAGTCCCAGGAGACCTCGGGGAGCTGCTGCGGCTTGAGCTCCCGGGCCAGCTCCCCGAAGCCCACCAACCCCAGGTAGTCCCGGGGGAACTGGGTGGTGATCAGGGCGTGGAGGGCCATCGCCACCTTCTTGGCGGCCAGGAAGTTGCCCCGCATGGGCATCGACAGGGACAGGTCGATGGCCAGGACGGTGGCGGTGGAGGTGAGCGACTCGGTGCGCTCCACCTCGAAGTCGTCGGGGGACAGCCGCACCGGGGTGCCGGCGCCGGCCCGGCCCACCGCGTTGCGGACGGTGCGCTCTATGGACAGGTTGAACGGGTCGCCCCACTCGTAGGGTTTGGTCTCGAAGTTGCGCTCGTGGCCGATGCCCACCCGGTCGGCGACGTGGCGGCCCATGCGGTCCTTGATGAGCCGGGAGAACAGGTCCGACAGGGCGTTCTGGCCGATCTTGCGCAGGCCCCGGGGGGTCAGCTCCAGCCGGCCCTCCCGCTGGTCCATCAGCCCGGCCTCGGTCAGCTGGCGGGCCATCTTGGCCAGCTGCTCCAGGGAGCGGGCGGCGTCCTCGCCCAGCAGCTCCCCGGCCCGGTCCACGTCCACCTCGGCCAGCGCCCCCGGGTTCGAGGCGGTCGACATCATCTGCTCCAGGCGGTCCAGGTCGCCCAGCTGGTTCATCACCGACGCCGCCTCGGCGAAGCCCAGGGGGTCGGTCCCGCTGAAGTCGTACCGGCGGTCCCAGCCGGCCTGGGGGAACGCCTGGCGCAGGTTGCCGCCGAGGCGCTCGACCTGCCACCTGAGGTCCATGTCCTCCAGCAGCGAGTCGGCCAGCTGCTGCAGCTGGGCCCGCTGCTCGGGGGTCATGGAGTTGAGCAGCTGCTGCATGGCGGCCATCTGGCGGGCCATCTGCTCGAGCAGCTCGTCCAGGCTCTGGGGGTTCCCGGGGAACATGTCGCCGAAGCGGTCCATGAACTCGGCGAACATGCGCTCGGTGTCCCCCCCGGCAGCCCGGGTCTCGAGCATCCGGTTGAGCTCGTTGAACATGTCCTTCGTCCGCTGCATCGACTCCGGTGACATGTCGGACATGGCCGAGGACATCTGGTTGAAGTAGCTCTGCATGAGCTGCGAGCGCATCTCGTCCAGCAGCTCGTCGAACGCCTGGCGGGCCTCGCTGCTGGTCCAGTCGTACTCCTGCAGGGACTGCACCTGCCCGGCCAGGTCGGGGGGCAGCAGGTCCAGGGCCATCCGCCGCTCGGTGGCCACGTCGTCGGTGATCTCGGCCCGCCGCTGGTCCCCGGAGCGGCGGGCCTCGTCGACCAGCTCGTCGATGCCGGCCCGCTCCTGGTCCAGGATCTGGCGCAGGCGCTCGGCGATGTCCTCGTAGGGGCCGCCCAGGTCGTGGCGCTGGAGCATCTCCCGGCGGCGCTCCCGCAGCCGTTCGAGCATCTCCCGCATGCCGGCGATCCGCTCGCCGTTGCGGTCGGTGAAACCGCGCTGGAGCAGCCGCTGCAGCGCCTGGTTGAGATCTCCGTGGAACAGCAGCTCGTCGGTCAGCTCCGCGAACACGTCGTCGGCATCGAAGTCGAACCCGACCTGGGTGCCGTCCCAACGGGAGTAGCGGAAGTGGGCCATCGCCTACACGCTACGGCGCCGCCGGCCGCTATGGCGCCGGGACCGGCCCTCCGGCCCCGGGGCCGGTCACCCGGCCGGCCGGCTAACGGGCCCGGTAGGTGGCCCGGCTACCGGACGCGTCCTTGTTGAGCCGCTTGCTCAGATGCAGGCCCTCGAGCACGAACTCGGTGGCGGAGGCCACCGCGGCCGGGGACTCGCTGCCGGACTGGCCGGGCAGGGAGGTCACCAGCTCCCGCAGCCCGGGGAAGGACCTGAGGCTGTCCACCAGCCCGCCCGAGGCCACGTCGTCCCCGGCGTGGATCACCTCGCCGCTGTCGAACTCGGCGGAGGCGGCCCGCAGCCGGTCGCCCGGAACGGTGGCCTTGAACACCGTCACCACCGCCTGCTGCACCAGCCGCTCGACGACGTGGCCGTCGCGGCCCTCGTCGATGGTCTCCACCTCCACCTTGCCGGCGGTGGACGAGGCCAGCGCATCGAGATCGGTGATGCGGGGCACCGCCTCGGACTCGCCCAGGCGCAGGGCCCGCCGCACCGCGCTGGCCACCATGGTCTCGTAGTTGGCCACGCTCAGGCGGACCGACACCCCGGACCGCTGGTTGATGTGGGGACTCTGGCGGGCCAGGTGGGACAGGGTGGCCACGATCTGGGCCATGTACGGCGGGACCTCGACCCGCACCCCCTCGGGCCGCACCAGCGACGCCTCCTGGTCCATCACCGATATCTCGGTGGCCACGTCGAGCGGGTAGTGGGTGCGGATCTGGGCGCCGAAGCGGTCCTTGAGGGGGGTGATGATCCGGCCCCGGTTGGTGTAGTCCTCCGGGTTGGCGGAGGCCACCAGCATCACGTCCAGGGGCAGGCGGATCTTGTAGCCGCGCACCTGCACGTCGCGCTCCTCCAGCACGTTGAGCAGGCCCACCTGGATGCGCTCGGCCAGGTCGGGCAGCTCGTTGATGGCGAAGATGCCCCGGTTGGTGCGGGGGACCAGCCCGTAGTGGAGGGTCAGCTCGTCGGAGAGGTAGCGGCCCTCGGCCACCTTGATGGGGTCCACCTCGCCGATGAGGTCGGCGATGGAGGTGTCGGGGGTGGCCAGCTTCTCACCGAAGCGCTCGTCGCGGTGCACCCAGCTGATCGGGGTGTCGTCGCCGTGGTGCTCGATCAGGTCCCGGGCGTACCGGGAGACCGGGTGGTAGGGGTCGTCGAGGATCTCCGACCCGGCGACGATGGGGATCCACTCGTCCAGGAGCCCGGTGAGGCTGCGGATGATCCGGGTCTTGGCCTGGCCCCGCTCCCCCAGGAATATGACGTCGTGGCCGGCCAGCAGGGCGTTCTCGAGCTGCGGCAGCACGGTGTCCTCGTAGCCGAGCACCCCGTCCACCAGCGGCTGGCCGGCGGCTATGCGCCGGATGGCGTTGCGGCGGACCTCCTCCTTGACCGGAACGGACTGCCAGCCGCTCTCTCTCAGCTGCCCAAGCGTGGCCGGACGGGAAGTCATGCGGGCCACGCTACCCCCGACTCGGATGCAAGTAGGACGGGCCCGACCCGCCGTCCGGGCCGCTCGGAACGCGCCAAAATGGGTATGTCGCGAAGCAGTTCCGGAAAAAAGTGGGGGGTCGGGCAGAAGGATCCGGCCGTCTCCGGTAGAAGTCAGTTTGGAGGATCTGGCCCGTTGGACCGCTCCGCATCCCGTCTCCTACTTCTCGCATCTCTGGAGAGGCTGAAATGACCACCGCCGCCCTCCCGGCCTCCGCATCGCCTGCACCGCTCGACGCCGAGGGCCAGCTGGTCCGGGCCGCCGCCCGGGGTGACTCCGGCGCGTTCAACGAGCTGTTCCAGCGCCACCGCGAGCCGGCCTGGCGCCTGGCCCAGGCGGTGGCCCCGGACCGCCCCACCGCCGCCGCCGCCTTCCGGGACGGCTTCGTGGAGGCCCTGCGCTCGCACCGGTCCCGGCGCCGGGCCGGCGGATCGGCGGCCACGTTCCGGGCGGAGGTGCTGGCCGCGGTGTACAAGGCCGCCGTCACCCAGTCCTACGACCGCAGCACC
Organism: Acidimicrobiales bacterium; assembly: GCA_035702985.1. Lineage (GTDB taxonomy): Bacteria > Actinomycetota > Acidimicrobiia > Acidimicrobiales > Palsa-688 > JAKAXG01. The sequence goes on along the minus strand of DASSZD010000003.1, from coordinate 27,253 downwards.
CCGGCCCCCGCCGCCCGCCGCCAGCTGTCCGACCCGGACCTGGCCCTGGCCGACGCCGCCTTCCGCAGCCTGCCCGAACGGTGGCGGGGGGCGGTGTGGCTGAGCGACGTGGAGGGCATGGACGTGGAGCGGGTCGCCCCCATCCTGGGCGTCTCGGCCGCGGTGGCCAGCCAGCTGCTCGTGCGGGGCCGGCGGGGCCTGGCCGGCCGTTTCGCCCAGGCCCACCAGGAGGCACCCGAGCATCCCGGCGAGGTGCTGCGGGCGGTGACGCTGCCCTTCCCCACCAACCTGGCCGGCGCCACCGAGGCCCGCTGGGCCGAGGCCGGCGGCGAGCGGGGGCCGGTGGTGGCCCCCGTCGTGGCCTGGATCGAGGACCGGGCCGTGCGTCCCATGTCGGTGGCCGTCGGGGCCCTGGTGGGCCTGGGGCTCATCGGCCTGGGGGTGGTGCCCCAGGGCTCGCCGGTGCGCTCGCAGCTGGGGGCGGCCGGCACCGGGGGCCTGTCGGGTGCGGTGCCGGTGCAGACCTGCATGGGGGTGGCGTGCTCCACCACCGGCGGCAACGGCGCAGGACAGGGCGCGCTGGCGGCGCCGGCGGGCTACTCCCCCGGTCAGCTGCTGGGCGTCTCCGGGCTGGGCGCCGGCGGCTACCTGGGCGGCTCGTCCGGGACCAGCGCTTACACCACCGGGGTGGGCACCGGCTCGGGCGGCTCGGCCGGCTCGGCCGGCTCGGGGACGGCATCGGCTCCGGGTGGTAGCACCACCGCCCCGGGCGGCTCCCAGGGTGGGTCGGCGCCGGGGTCCGGCGGCACCACCCCACCCCCGTCCGGTGGGGGGACCACCCCGCCGCCGGGTGGCGGCAACGGCGGCTCCACCCCGCCGACCACCACCCAGACCGTCGTGGCTCTGGCCCCGGTGGCCACGGTCACCTCCAGCGGGTCGTCGTTGAACGTCAACCTGCTGCCGTCCGGGTCGGGTTCGGCCGCCACCGTCACCGTTCCCACTCCGACCGTGACCACCCCGCCGACCACCGCCCCGTCCACCACCAGCACGACGTCCACCACGACGGGGGGCCTGACCTCGACGCTCAGCGGAGCCACCTCCGCTGTTACAGGCACGCTCACTCAGCCTCTGACCACGCCGACCATCCCGTAGGGGCGGCGGCCGCCGGCACCGGCGGCCGGGGGCGACTAGCTTCGCCCGGATGGATCTGGGTGGCCCGTGGCGGGCGGCCGAGTCGACCGAGGAGCTCCGGCGGGTCATGGCCGAGCCGGACCTCGACGACACGGCCTGGGTCACGCTCGATGTGCCCGGGCACTGGCGCAGCCACCCCGCCTTCGCCGCCAGCGACGGCCCGGTCGTGTACCGGCGCCGCTTCGAGTCGCCCGCCCCGGGCCCGGCCGACCGGGTGTTCCTGGTGTTCGACGGGATGTTCTACCAGGGCGACGTCTGGCTCGACGGCGGGTACCTGGGCGACACCGAGGGGTACTTCGCCCCCCACCAGTTCGAGGTGACCGACGCCCTGCGCCACCGCCCGGACCATGTGCTGGCCGTGGAGGTCAGCTGCAACCGGCCCGGGGACCTGACGGCCAAGCGCAACCTGACCGGGGTGTTCCAGCACTGGGACTGCATCGATCCGGCCTGGAACCCGGGCGGGATCTGGGCCGGGGTGCGCACCGAGCGCACCGGGCCGGTGCGCCTGGCGGCGCTGAAGGTGCTGTGCCGGGAGGCCAACGCCGAGCGGGCGGTGCTGGACCTGGAAGCCACCCTGGACACCCGGGACCCTCTCGCCGCCCGGCTGCGGACCACCATCGCCCCGGCGGCCGACCCGACCGGCCCGCCTGCCGTGGACCACCACCAGGAGCGGGCCCTGGCGGCGGGGGTCAACGTGGTGCGCTGGCGGGTGGCGGTGGAGCGGCCGGAGCTGTGGTGGCCCCGGGCCCTGGGTCCCCAGCCGCTGTACGGGCTGACCGTTGAGGTCGGGGTGGACGGCGACGCCGGTCCGGTCACCAGCGACCGACGGGAGGTGGTCACCGGGCTGCGCCAGGTGAAGGTCCGGAATTTCACCGCCACCGTCAACGGCGAGCGCCTGTTCCTCAAGGGGGCCAACTACGGGCCGACCCGCCGGGCCCTGGCCGACGCCTCCCCCGCCGAGGTGGCCCGCGACGTCGAACTGGCCGCCGGGGCCGGGCTGGACCTGCTGAGGGTGCACGCCCACATCGGCCGGCCCGAGCTGTACGAGGCCGCCGACCGGCTGGGCCTCCTGATCTGGCAGGACCTCCCGCTCCAGTGGGGCTACGGGCAGGTCCGCCGCCAGGCCGTGCAGCAGGCCCGCCAGGCGGTCGACCTCCTGGGCCACCACCCGTCGATCGCCCTGTGGTGCGGCCACAACGAGCCGATGGCGGTGGACGTCCCGCCCGGCCAGGCCCTGGCTGCGTCCACGGTGGCCCGGATGGTCGCCGGCCAGGCCCTGCCCACCTGGAACAAGACCGCCCTGGACCGGTCCATACGCCGGACCCTGGAACGGGCCGACGGGTCCCGGTCGGTGGTGGCCCATTCGGGGGTGGTGCCCCACCCGGCGTGGGGCACCGACAGCCACCTGTACTACGGCTGGTACCACGGAGCCGAGCGGGAGTTCCCCCGCATCCTGGCCCGCCTGCCGGTGCTGGCCCGCTTCGTGAGCGAGTTCGGGGCCCAGGCGGTGCCCGACGCCGCCGATTTCATGGATCCCGGGGCGTGGCCCGACCTGGACTGGGACCGGCTGGAGGCCCACCACTGCCTGCAACGGCGGATCTTCGAGGCCCGGGTGCCGCCCGGGGACCACCCCACCTTCGACTCCTGGCGGCAGGCCACCCAGGACTACCAGGCGACGGTGCTGCGCCACCACATCGAGACCCTGCGCCGGCTCAAGTACCGCCCGACCGGAGGGTTCTGCTTCTTCATGCTGGCCGACGCCCAGCCGGCGGTGAGCTGGGCGGTGCTCGACCACGAGCGCCGTCCCAAGGCGGCCCTGCAGGCGGTGACCGAGGCGTGCGCCCCGGTGATCATCACCGCCGAGCGCCCCGAGGAGATGTACCGGCCCGGTGACCGCCTGGGCCTGGACGTGCACGTGGTGAGCGACCTGAGGGTCCCCTTGCGGGACTGCCGGGCCGAGGCCTACGTGCGCTGGCCGGGAGGGAGCCGGTCGTGGCGGTTCTCGGGCCGGGTGGAGGCCGACAGCTGTGCCCGGGTGGGCCGGCTGGAGATGACCGTCCCCGAGGACTGCCCGGCCGGGGAGATGGAGGTGGAGCTCCGGCTGTGGTGGCCGGGCGGGCACCGGACCAACCGCTACCCCAGCACGGTCGTGGCGTGACCGACCGGCGCCGGCCTCACCGGGTAGAGAAGGGTTTGACCGGTTCGGCTGCGAATCCTCCAAGGCAGGGAACCGGGGAATCCACCAGGGTGGCCCTCCCCGCCCAGATCCAGAATGGTGACGCCATGACAGAACACCAACGCAGCCGGCGACGACCGTCCCCAGCCCCCCGGGCGTCCACCCCGGCCCGGTCCGGCCGGGCCGGCCGCGACCGCCCGGCGGAGCCCGAGCCGTCCCTGGGCCAGGTGGGATTCGACCAGTGGTTCGCCACGCCGGTGTTCGAGTCCGACCCCGATGAGAGGCTCGAGGAGATGGCCACCTCCAGGCGGGGACCGCTGCGCCTGGCGGCCAGCGCCGTCCTGCGCCTCGACGCCCGGGCCGCCCGGATCCGGCACCGCTCCGACCCGGCGGTCCCGGCCCCGGCCCCGGCGGTCCCGGCCCCGGCCCCGGAGGCCCCGGCCGGATGGGACCCCGTCCCCGAGCTCGAGGACCGGCCCGGGCCGGGGCCGGTGGCGGAGATGGACGACCCGACCGGACGGGGGCCGGTGGCGGAGATGGACGACCCGACCGGGCCGGACCCGGGGGTGGAGCTCGGGGACCCGGCCGGGTGGGACAACCTGCCCGAGCTCGGGGACCAGGACGGGTGGGACAGCCTGCCCGAGCTCGAGATCCCGGCCGGCGCACCCCGGGTGACGCTGCGCCGGCGGTTCAACGCCGCCCTGGACCGGTGGGCGGACCGGGAACTGGCCGCCCAGGCCCGCCTGGAGCAACTCATGCTGCCCAAGCGGTGGCAGAGCTGATGGCCCGGTTCCTGTCGCCCGAGTGGTTCGCCCAGGCCCAGCAGGATGACCCGGGGGGCGCCGGGGCGGCCACGGCCGTACTCGAGCAGGTCGTGGAGGGCGGCCCGGACGGCACGGTGGTCTACCGGGTCGAGGTGGCCGGAGACCGGTCCCGCCTGGTGTGGCCGGTCCCCGGCCGGTCGGCCCCCGCCGACCTGCGCCTGACCTGCGACTGGCCGACGGCGGTGGCGGTGGCCAGAGGCGAGCTGTCCACCCAGAACGCCCTCATGCAGGGGCGTCTCCGGGTCAGCGGGAACCCCGGCCGGCTGGCCGATCTGGCCGGTGAGGTGCAGGGCCTGGACCCTCTCCCCGCCGCCGTCCGCCGGGACACCACCTACCCGCCGGCGCCCTGACCCCGCCCCTCAGCGGCGGGGCCGGGAAGTCCCCGCCACCCTGAGCAGGGGCTTTCGGCAAAGGCCCCCCGGCCCTTTCCGGCCGGCCGGAAGGCGGGCTAACTTGGCGGGGCACAACCCAATCGTGGAGGTAGGGCCCGTGACGCTGTCGGAAGTGATCGACGACCAGTTCCTCACCCGCTACCGGGCGCTGTTGGACGCCGAGGACGCCGCGTTCGACGAGCTCGAGCACGCCTTCGAGGACGGGGATCGAGCCCATTTCGACAAGGACCTCTGCGCCTGGCGTCAGGCCGTGGAACGCAAGCTCAGCTACCTCCACCGGCTGGGCGTGGTGTCCCCGCCGACCATCCGCGCCTGACCCCCGGCGCCGGCCGGGAGCCCGTCCCCGCCCGCCACGGCAGGCTTCTGGCAGGAGCACCGTCTCTTGCCGGATGCGGCCGACTGGCCGGCCCGGCTGGGCCGGGCCTATCGTCGGGAGCCGTTCCCGCCGCAGGACGGCATATTTTCGACGGAGGCTGAGATCGCATGTCTGCAACACCAGTAAGGGTCGCGGTAACCGGCGCGGCCGGCCAGATCGGCTACAGCCTGCTGTTCCGCATCGCCAGCGGGCAGCTGCTCGGCCCCGACCAGCCGGTGATCCTCCAGCTGCTCGAGATCACCCCGGCCCTCGAGGCGCTCAAGGGTGTGGTGATGGAACTGGAGGACTGCGCCTTCCCGCTGGTCCAGGACATGATCACCTCCGACGACGCCAACGTGGCCTTCGCCGACGCCAACATCGCCCTCCTGGTCGGGGCCCGGCCCCGCAGCAAGGGCATGGAGCGCAAGGACCTGCTGGAGGCCAACGGCGCCATCTTCACGGTGCAGGGGCGGGCCCTGTCCGACCACGCCGCCCCCGACATCAAGGTGCTGGTGGTGGGCAACCCGGCCAACACCAACGCCCTCATCGCCATGCACAACGCCCCGAACATCCCCCGGGAGCGTTTCACGGCCATGACCCGCCTGGACCAGAACCGGGCCAAGGCCCAGCTCGCGGCCCGGTCCGGCCGGCCGGTCGGCGAGGTCACCAACATGACCATCTGGGGCAACCATTCCGCCACCCAGTACCCCGACGTGTACCGGGCCCGCATCGCCGGCAAGCCGGCCGGCGAGGTGATCGGCGACGACGCCTGGGTGGAGAAGGAGTTCATCCCCACGGTCCAGAAGCGGGGCGCGGCCATCATCGAGGCCCGGGGCGCCTCCAGCGCGGCGTCGGCGGCCAGCGCCGCCATCGACCACGTCCACGACTGGGTCAAGGGGACGGCCGAGGGCGACTGGGTGTCGATGGCCGTACCGTCCGACGGTTCGTACGGCGTCCCCGAGGGCCTCATCTCCTCGTTCCCCGTCACCACCTCCGGCGGCGGGTACCGGATCGTGCAGGGCCTGGACCTGGACGAGTTCTCCCGCACCCGCATCGACCAGTCGGTGGCCGAGCTGGGTGAGGAGCGCGACGCGGTCAGGGAGCTCGGCCTCATCGGCTGATCCCCCCGGAGACGGAAAAAGGGCCCCGGGTCGCTACCGACCCGGGGCCTTTTCGCGCCGGGCGCTACAGCCGGTCGACGATGGCCGAGGCGAACTCGGAGGTCTTGACCTCGGTGGCGCCCTCCATCTGGCGGGCGAAGTCGTAGGTGACGATCTTCTCGGCGATGGTGGCCTCCATGGCCCGCACGATGTCGTCGGCGGCGTCCTGCCAGCCCAGATGCTCGAACATCATGACCCCCGAGAGCAGCACCGATCCGGGGTTGACCTTGTCCAGGCCGGCGTACTTGGGGGCGGTGCCGTGGGTGGCCTCGAAGATGCCGTGGCCGGTGACGTAGTTGATGTTGGCCCCGGGGGCGATCCCGATGCCGCCGACCTGGGCGGCCAGGGCGTCGGACAGGTAGTCACCGTTGAGGTTGGTGGTGGCGATCACGTCGAACTCGTCCGGGCGGGTCAGAACCTGCTGGAGGGTGATGTCGGCGATGGCGTCCTTGACCAGGATCCGGTCCCCGGGCTGGCCGCCGCAGTCGTCCCAGCCGACGGCCACGTCCGAGAACTCCTCGCGGACCAGCTCGTAGCCCCAGGTGCGGAAGCCGCCCTCGGTGAACTTCTGGATGTTGCCCTTGTGGACCATGGTCACGGACTTGCGCTTGCGGGCCACCGCGTAGTTGATGGCCGCCCGGATGAGACGCTTGGAGCCTGATACCGATACCGGCTTGATGCCGATGCCGCTGTCGGGGCGGATGGTCCAGCCGAACTCGTCGTGGAGCAGCTCGATCAGCCGCTTGGCCTCGGCCGTGCCCTCCTGCACCTCCAGGCCGGCGTAGATGTCCTCGGTGTTCTCCCGGAAGATCACCATGTCCACCAGGTCGGGGCGCTTCACCGGGGAGGGCACCCCGGCGAACCAGCGGACCGGGCGCAGGCAGACGTAGAGGTCGAGAAGCTGGCGCAGGGCCACGTTGAGCGAACGGAACCCGCCGCCGACGGGAGTGGTGAGCGGCCCCTTGATGCCGATCAGGTACTCCCGGAAGATGTCGATGGTCTCCTGGGGCAGCCAGTCGCCGGTCTCGTTGAAGGCCTTCTCGCCGGCCAGCACCTCCTTCCAGGAGATGCTCTTGCCGTGCTTCTTGGCGGCGGCGTCGAGGACCAGCTTGGCCGCCGGCCAGATGTCGACCCCGGTTCCGTCGCCCTCGATGAACGGGATGATCGGCTCATCCGGTACGGCAAGGGTCCCATCCGACTTCATCGTGATCTTCTCGGCCATGTCACAAACACTACCGGCGACGGGCCCAGCCATTGGTCCCGGTCGGGATCGGGACCAATGCCACTAGTGACGGAGAGACACCCAACGTGATAATGACCGCCGTGGGGGCACGTAGGGCTGAACAGGTGCACCTGATCGGCAGGGCGGCCGATCTCCAGGCCGCCCGGCGCGCCCTGCAGGCGGATGCCGGCGGGGTGCTCCTGGCCGGGGAGGCCGGGGTGGGCAAGACGTCGGTGGCCCGGGCCCTGGTGGCCGGGCCGGCGGCCGACGGCGCCGCCGAGATCATCTGGACGGTTGCTTCAGGCTCTGATGTGTCCATCCCCTTCGGGGCATTCGCACCGTTCGTGCGGGGGATAGGCGGGGCGGGCGGCGAGCAGCCCGACCCCTTTTTCCTGCTGCAGACCATCAGGCGGGCGGTGCTGGAGCGGGCGGCCGGCCGGCCTCTGATAGTCGGCGTGGACGACGCCCACCTCCTCGACCGCCACTCCGCCACCCTGGTGTACCAGCTCGTGGCCGCCCGGGAGGCCCGGGCCGTGCTCACCACCCGCACCGGCGCCGGCGGCCCGGCCGCCCTGCGGTCGCTGTGGAAGGAGGAGCTGGTCGAGCGCATCGATCTGGAGCCCCTCGGGCGCGACGACGCCGTCGCCTGCGGCCGGTCGCTGCTCGGCGACGGCCAGCTCGGCGGCGAGCTGGCCGAGGCCCTGTGGCGGGCCAGCGGGGGGAACCCGCTCTACCTGCGGGAGCTGGTTCTGGCCGGGCGGCGGGCCGGGACCATCGTGGAACGCAACGGGCTGTGGCGGTTGACCGGCCCGCTGACGGTCGGGACCCGGCTGGCCGAACTGGTCCGCGAGCGCCTGGACCGGGTCGGCGCCGCCGAGCTGGCGTCGCTGGAGGTGTTCGCCTTCGCCGGCCCGCTGCCGCTCCATCTGGCCCAGCGGCTGGTCCCCGACTCCCACCTGCGCGGCCTGCAGAGGGCCGGGCTGCTGGCGGCGGACCGGTCCGGGCGGGAGCCGGGGGTGCGGGTGGGCCACCCGTTGCTGGCCGATCTGCTGCGCCAGGACATGGCCGTCCAGCGAGCCGGCCGGCTGGCGGCCCGCCTGGCCGACGCGTTCGACTCCGACGAGCGCCGCCCGGACGGGGAGCTGCCGCGGGTGGTCAGCTGGCGGCTGGACGCCGGCCAGCCGGTGCCGGCGGAGCTCCTGCTGCGGGCCGGCGTGCAGGCCGCCGAGCACCAGGACTGGCCCCGGTCGGCCCGGATGGCCGAGGCCGCGGTGGACGCCGGCGGGGGCGCCGAGGCGGCGCTGGCCCTGGCCGACGCCCGCCGGGCGCTCGGCCGGTACCGGGAGGCCCTGGTCGCGCTGGGCGCGCTGGGCGACCACCGGGGGGTGGACGACGACCAGACCGCCAGGGCGGCGGTGCTGCGGGCGGTCATCCTGGCCCTGGGCCTGGGCCGCTTCGACCTCGCCGACGAGGTGCTGGACCGGGCGGCCGGGAGCATCGGCGACCTGTCCACCCGGACCTGGGTGGAGGCGGTCGGGGCCGGCCTGACGGCCCTCGCCGGCCGGCCGGCCGGGGCGGTGACCCGGAGCCGGGCCCTCCTGTCCCGGGACGGGGTGTCGGCCCGGGCCCGGCTGCTGGCCCGGGTGTCGTGCGCCCTGGGCCTGGCGTGGTGCGGCCGGGGCGGCGAGGCCCTGCAGATGCTGGCCGACGGTCCGGTCACCGACGGGACCGGCGGGTCACCCACCGAAGTGGCTGCCGCCGACGGGACCGGCGGGTCGGTCGGGACCGGCGGGTCGGTCGGCACCGGCGGGTCGGTCGGCACCGGCGGGTCGGTCGGGACCGGCGCCGGTTGGTCCACCGACGCCGCCGGCGGGCGGGCCGCCACCGGGGGGTGGATACCCGCGGACTGGGCCGGGCTGGCCCGGATGGCGGCGCTGGCCCTCACCGGCCGGGTGGCCGAGATGGATGAGGTGGCGGCCGGCGACTACCGGCTGGCCGTCCAGCTCGACAACCGGCAGCTCCAGTGCCGGGCCGCCGGCGATCTCGGCTGGGCGGCGCTGCTCAAGGGGCATCTGGACGTGGCCGTCAGCCGCTTCCGCGAGGCGACCACCGCCGGGGAGGCAGCCGACCGGCCAGGTGTCCGGGGACGCTCCCTCATCGGCCTGGCCGAGGCCCTGGCCGAGACCGGCGACCCGGTCCGGGCGGCGGCCGCCCTGGAGGCGGCCCGGCCGTTGGTCGCCATGGACGGGTCCCTGGTCCCCCGCTGGGAGATCGCCGTGGCCCGGCTGGACGCCGCCGAGGGAGCGGTGGGCGCCGCCCTGCGGCGGCTCGACGAGGCCGCCCGCCGGGCGAGGGAGCAGTCGCAGGCCGCCTACGAGCTGATGGCGCTGCACTCCTCGGTCCGGCTCGGCTCGGGTTCGGCGGCCGGGCGGCTGCACCAGCTGGAGTCCGAGATCCCCAACCCGCTGGTCACCACCGCGGCCGTCCACGCCCGGGCCCTGGCCGCCGGGCCGCTGTCCGGTGACCGCCTGGACGAGGTGGCCGAGGCCTACGCCGGCCTGGAGCTGCGCCTCTACGCCGCCGAGACCGCCGCCCAGGCCTGCCAGGCCCACCGCCGGGCCGGCCAGCACCGGCGGGCCACGGCGTCGGCCAGCCGGGCGCACTTCCTGCTCGGCGCCCCCGCCGGCCGGCGCCCGCTGGCCCTGTCCATGGCCATGGTTCCTCCGGAGCTCACCAGGCGGGAGGGCGAGGTGGCCGCCCTGGCGGCGCGGGGCATGTCCAGCTCCGCCATCGCCGAGCGGCTGTGCCTGTCGGTGCGCACGGTCGAGACCCACCTGGCCCGGGTGTACTTCAAGCTCGGCATCGGCAGCCGGGCCGACCTGGCCGACGCCCTGGTCGCCGGGCGGGTCCACAGCCGGAAGGTGGAGGCAGGCTGACACCCGCCGGCACGGCCGCCTAGCGCCGGGCGGCCGCTTCCAGACCCAGGTTGGCGTAGATCTGCCTGGTGGCCTTGGACCGGTTGAGGGTGTAGAAGTGCAGGCCCGGCGCCCCGCGGTCCAGGAGCTGCTGGCACAGCTCGGTGGCCATGTCGATACCTGCCCGCCGCACCGACTCGGGGTCACCGGCCCGCTCCAGCACCTCGACCATCTCCGGCGGGACGGCGGCGCCCATGGCGGCCATCCGCCCGACCCCGGCCAGGCTGGTGACCGGCATGATCCCGGGCACCACCGGCTTGTCCACGCCCCTGGCCGCCAGATCGTCGACCAGCGTGAAGTACTCGTCGGAGCGGAAGAAGAACTGGGTGACGGCGAAGTCCGCCAGCCGGAGCTTGGCCGCCAGCCGGTCCCGGTCCGACTCCAGGTCCGCCGAACGGGGATGCCCGATCGGATGGGCCGCCACCCCGATCGAGAACCCGCCGATGGACCGGGCCAGGCCGACCAGCTCGTCGGCGTGACGCAGCTCCCCCTCCAGCGCTCCGGGATCGGTGGGCGGATCGCCACCGAGGGCCATCAGGTTCTCCACCCCGGCCTTGCGCAGGTCGACCAGGATCTCGGCCAGCTCCAGCCGGGTGTGGGCCACGCAGATCAGGTGGGCCATGGGGTTGAGGCTGGTGGTGCGCAGCATGCCCACCACCAGGTCGTAGGTGCGCTGCCGGGACGACCGGCCGCCCCGGTAGGTGACCGACACGAACGAGGGCCGCAGCGGCTGCAGGTCCTGCAGCGCCTGCACCAGCACGGCGTGCTCGGCGTCGTCGCGGGGAGGGAAGAACTCGAACGAATAGGTGCGCCCTGCAGCCAGGAGGTCACCGATGCGGGCCATTACTGGAGGATAGGTGACGTCGACTAGCGTCTACATGTGACCAAAGGTCCCCCCCGGCTCGGCGTCCTGGCGTCGGGGACCGGCACCGTGCTCGGCGCCATCCTGGACGCCGGGATCCCGGTGGCGGCCGTCCTCCTCGACCGGCCGTGCCGCGCCGCGGAGCTGGCCGGGTCGGCGGGCGTGACGGTGGAGATCGTCGAGCGGGAGAGCTACGGGCCCGACTTCGACCGGGTCGCCTACACCCACCGGGTCGTCGACGCCCTCAAGCGCCACCACATCGACGTCATCGCCATGGCCGGCTTCGGGACGGTGCTGGCCGCCCCCATCTTCGCCGTGTACCGGGACCGGATCCTCAACACCCACCCCGCGCTGCTGCCGTCGTTCAAGGGGTGGCACGCCGTGCGCGACGCCCTGGCCGCCGGGGTGAAGGTGACCGGGACCACCGTGCACCTCGCCACCGAGGAGGTCGACGACGGGCCCATCCTGGCCCAGGAGGCGGTGCGGGTGCACGACGGCGACGACGAGGCCACCCTCCACGAGCGGATCAAGGAGGTGGAGCGCCGGCTGTACCCGGCGACCATCCGCCGCTTCCTCGAGACCGTCGACATGACAGAAGCCGAAGAAGACCAAGAAGGAGCCACCCCATGAGGGTCCTGCTTTCCGTATACGACAAGACCGGCCTGGAGGAGTTCGCCCGGGCCCTGGTCGGGCTGGGCCACGAGCTGATCGCCAGCGGCGGCACCGCCGCCGCCCTGGAGAAGGCCGGCATCCCCCACGCCAGCGTCGAGAGCGTCACCGCCGCCCCCGAGATGCTCGGCGGCCGGGTCAAGACCCTCCATCCCCGCCTGCACGGCGGGATCCTGGCCGATCTGGCCAAGGCCGAGCACCGGGCCGACCTGGAATCGCAGGCCATCGAGCCCATCGGGCTGGTGGTGTGCAACCTGTACCCGTTCCGCTCCAACCCCTCCATAGAGCTGATCGACGTGGGCGGCCCGACCATGGTGCGGGCGGCGGCCAAGAACTGGGCCCATGTCGGCTCCGTGGTCGACCCGGCCGACTACCCGGCGGTGATCGAGGAGCTGAGCCGCGACGGCGCCCTGGGCGACGACCTGCGCCGGCGCCTGGCCGCCGCCGCCTTCGCCCACACCGCCGCCTACGACGCCGCCATCGCCAACTGGTTCGCCGAGCAGGCGGCCGGGGAGGCGGAGCTGCCGGAGACCGTCCACGTCTCCCTGGAGAAGGCCCAGCCCCTGCGCTACGGCGAGAACCCCCACCAGCGGGGCGCCCGCTACCGGGTCGCCGGGGAGCGCAGCTGGTGGGACGACGTGACCCAGCACGGCGGGATGGCCCTGTCCTACCTCAACCTCTACGACGCCGACGCGGCATGGCGGCTGGCCCACCAGCTGGCCGACCTGGGCCCGGCGGCCGCCGTGGTCGTCAAGCACGCCAACCCGTGCGGGGCGGCCGTGGCCGGTGACGTGCTCACCGCCTACGACCGGGCGTTCGAGTGCGACCCGATGTCGGCGTTCGGCGGGATCGTGGCCCTGACCGCCCCGGTCAGCGAGGCGGTCGCCGCCGAGATGGTGGGCAACGCCAAGGCCGACGTGCTCATCGCCCCGTCCTACGAGCCGGCCGCCCTGGAGCTGTTCGCCACCAGGCGCAAGAACATGCGGGTCCTCGAGGCGCCCGCCCCCGGGTCCGACCGCTGGCACCTGCGCCAGATCAGCGGCGGCTGGCTGGTCCAGGACCCCTACGTGTTCGCCTCCACCCGCCCGGACTGGAGGGTGGTCACCCGGGCCCAGCCCAGCGAGGACAACTGGCGGGACATGGAGCTGGCCTGGCGGGTGTGCGCGTGGGTCAAGTCCAACGCCATCGTCCTGGCCGCCAACGGGATGGCCGTCGGCATCGGCGGCGGCCAGCAGAACCGGGTGACGCCGGGGGAGATCGCCTCGGCCCGGGCCGCCGGGCGGGCCAAGGGTGGGGCGGCGGCCAGCGACGCCTTCTTCCCGTTCCGGGACGGGCTCGACGCCTGCGCCGCGGCCGGGGTGGCCGCGGTCATCCAACCGGGCGGTTCGATGCGCGACGAGGAGGTCATCGCCGCCGCCGACGAGCACGGTCTGGTGATGGTGTTCACCGGGGAAAGGCAGTTCCAGCATTGACCGCCAACATCATGTCCGGCGGCCCGGTGGCCGAGGCCGTCCTCGACGACGTCACCAAGCGGGTGGCCCGCCTGGCCGACACCGGGGAGTCGGTGGGCCTGGCCACGGTGCTGGTGGGGGACGACCCGGCCAGCGCCGGCTACGTCGCCAAGAAGCACGAGGCGTGCGAGCGGGTGGGGATCGTCTCGGTCGACGTGCGCATCCCCGCCGACCGCACCCAGGACGACCTGCTGGAGGCGCTGGCCCAGCTCAACGCCGACCCGGCCATCGACGGCTACATCGTCCAGCACCCGGTACCGTCCGGCTTCGACTTCAACCAGGCGGTGTCGGCCATGGACCCGGCCAAGGACGCCGACGGGTTGCACCCCACCAACCTGGGACTGCTGGCCCTGGGCCAGAGGGGCGCCCCCCGGCCCTGCACGCCGATCGGCATCCAGGCCATGCTGTTGCACTACGGGATCGACGTTTCCGGAAAAAGGATGGTCATCGTGGGCCGGGGCCCCACCCTGGGCCGACCCCTGTCGATGCTGATGTCGCTGAAGGAGCCGGGGGCCAACGCCGCCGTAACCGTCGTGCACACCGGTGTGCCGGACTGGCGGGACATCACCCGCCAGGCCGACATCGTGGTCGGCGCCGCCGGCGTCCCGAACATGATCACCCCCGAGGTGATCGGACCCGGCTCGGTGGTGATCGGCGGGGGCATGAGCTGGCAGGGCCGCCGCGCCCTCTCCGACGTGGACGAGTCCTGCGCCGAGGTGGCCGGCTGGGTCACGCCCCGCCTGGGCGGGGTCGGCGTCACCACGGTGGCCATGCTGCTGCGCAACACGGTCGCCGCCGCCGAGCGCCGGGCCGGAATCCTGTCCTAGAGCCCTTCCGGGTCGGCGGCGACCGGGCCGCTCGTCCGGAACGAGTGGACCAACGGCTCTACACGGGTCAGTGCCTTTTCGGCTGAATCTGGCTTCAGGATTCTCTTCTGAACGGAGGGGTCGTGAGGCGCCGGATTGCTGTGCTCCTGACCGCCATGATGGCTGTAACGTTCGGGCTGGTCGCCCTGAGGGCGGCTCCGTCGGGGGCGGCCGCCCCGCTTCCGGAGATGTGCAATGGCCGCAGCGACCCCAGCCTGCAGGTGGTCGCCCAGGCCGGCGGCCAGGGGGCGGCTGCGCCGGGTTACTTCCTGGGCGTATCGACCGACGCGGCGGGGGCGCCCGCCGGCACGATGATCGTCTCCGTCGGCTCGCAGCGACTGGTGGTGGCGAACTGGTGCCGGGTGTGGCAGCACCTGCCGGGCCAGCCCTCCAACGGCAACTGCGGCATGACCTACCCGGCGGGTGCGATCACCGCCCACGCCGTCGGCGAAACCAGGTTCGACGGGCAGGACGTGCTGGTCCGGACCGACGTGCGGGAGCTGGCGGGCGGTCAGATGCTCTTCCGGGTGCGCTACCGCCCGCTGGCCGCGGCGGAGTCCGCGCAGGCTGACGATTGCGAGACCGGCTGGGCGAAGATCCCGCCCGAGGGCTGGGATCCGCTCGCGGTGATGCGAGTACAGGGGAACACCGGGCCGGCGGGCTACCGGCTGGCCGGGGCCGACGGAGGAGTGTTCACCTTCGGCGCAGCCCCCTTCTACGGCTCGCTCGGCGGCCACGCCCTCAACAGACCGATCGTCGGCATGGCCACCGACCCGGCCACCGGCGGCTACTGGCTGGTCGCCTCCGACGGAGGAGTGTTCACCTTCGGCGCAGCCCCCTTCTACGGCTCGCTCGGCGGCAAGGCGCTCAACAAGCCCATCGTCGGCATGGCCACCGACCCGGCCACCGGCGGCTACTGGCTGGTCGCCTCCGACGGGGGGGTGTTCAGCTTCGACGCCCCCTTCTACGGCTCGATGGGCGGAAGGTTGCTCGACGCCCCGGTGGTCGGCATGGCGGTCACGCCGACCGGCGGCGGCTACCGGTTGGTGACATCCGACGGCGGGGTGTTCACCTTCGGCGACGCCCCCTTCCAGGGCTCGCTGGACGGCCGGGTGCTGGCCGCCCCGGTGGTCGGCATGGCGGTCACGCCGACCGGCGGCGGCTACCGGCTGGCGGCGGCCGACGGCGGCGTGTTCACCTTCGGCGACGCCCCCTTCTACGGGTCGGCGGCCGGCCTGAAGCTGAACAATCCCGTCGTCGGCATGGCGTCCAATTGGTGACCGGAGCGGCCACACAGAGAGGTGCCGAACGGCTCTGACCGTCTTCTCCGAACCGGCTGACAATGCCGGTATCGGTTCCCATCCTTCTGGGGACATTCTCCTGGGTTCATCCGGGAGAGGCGCAACAAGGCAAGAAAAGGAGCGGGCATGAGAAGGGTACTTTTGTCCAGCATCGGCGGCGCGGTCCTCGGTCTGTCACTTCTGGCGCCGGCAGCCACCGCGGCCGGATCGGGTGGAGGAGAAACCGAGACAGTGGGAAACAACCTGTCTGTGCCGGCGATCTTCGTTCCGAGCTCGACCGCGGCGGGCGCACCGGCCCTCCGGGTCTCGTGTGCGTCGACACCGCAGAGCCCGCAGGGACCCAGGGCCGGTGGCTACTGGGAGGCCGCTTCTGACGGCGGGGTATTTGCCTTGGGAAGCGCACCGTTCATCGGCTCCATGGGAGCCACACCGCTGAACAAGCCGATAGTCGCCATCGCCTCCACAGCCAACTGGCGGGGGTACTGGTTGGTCGGATCGGACGGAGCAGTCTTCAGCTTCAACGCCCCCTCTTACGGATCCATGGCCGGCAAGCCTCTCAACAAGCCCATTGTCGGCATGGCCACCGACCCGGCCACGGGCGGCTACTGGCTGGCCGCCTCCGACGGAGGGGTCTTCAGCTTCAACGCCCCCTTCTACGGGTCCATGGGCGGCACACCCCTCAACAAGCCCATCGTCGGCATCGCCTCCTCCCCCACCGGACAGGGATACGAACTGGTGGCCTCCGACGGAGGGGTGTTCAACTTCGGCGATTCCGTCTTCCACGGGTCGATGGGCGGCACGCCCCTCACCAAGCCCGTCGTCGGGGTGGCCACCGACCCGGCCACTGGCGGGTACTGGCTGGCCGCCTCCGACGGAGGGGTCTTCAGCTTCAACGCCCCCTTCTACGGGTCCATGGGCGGCACACCCCTCAACAAGCCCATCGTCGGCATCGCTTCCTCCCCCACCGGACAGGGATACGAACTGGTGGCCTCCGACGGAGGGGTGTTCAACTTCGGTGATTCCGTCTTCTACGGATCGATGGGAGGGAAGCCGCTCAACGCCCCGGTCGTCGGCATATCGCACTATCCGGGCTACTGGATCCAGGGCACCGGGGCGACCTGGAGCGCCACCTGCACCGAGCGGAGCTCGGCCACCGTGGCCGCCGCGTGGGGAGACAACCTGCTGTCGGCGGCTCGTGCCAACAAGCAGAACCGGGTGGAGGTGGCCCTGCTCGACACGACCGATCCGGGCGCCATCGGGAGCGTGGGCTACCCGATCACCAACCTGACACCCACTCTCGCTGACCGGTACGCGACCTACGGGACCGACGGCACCACGGTTCTGAGCGACGGGGTCAACATGGTGACCCACGTCTGGGGTCCGGGCGCCACCCTGAAGATCACCGGCCCGTCCGGAACCGTCTATGACGGGCCCATCACCGCGGAGATCAACTCGAGCGGTGCGGTCGTCTTCGGTTACAACTGGCCGGCCTCCCCGGCCGGAAGCTACACGCTGACCTTCAGCATCGGCGCCGGGGTCACGATCAACGGCGGCAACGGGACCAGCACCACGGCATCCACCACCACACTCCAGCTCACTCTCTCGGCGAGTGGCGGCGGCGGTGGCGGTGGCGGTAGCGGTAGCGGCGCCTGACCGGCCGGGCCGACTCCGGCCCGGCGCCCGGTGGTCCAATCCGAGAGGGGCCCGGCGGTGCCGGGCCCCTCTCGGCCGTCGGGCTGCGGAGCGGCGCTCGGACCCGGTCCGCTGCGGGCGGCGCGGGACCCGGTCGTCTCAGCGGGTCAGGCGGGACAGCTGGGCCTGGAGGCTGTCGACGCGGGCCTGCAGCAGGGCCACCTCCGCGGTCAGGACACTGACGGCGGAGCCGGTGTCGCCGTCGGGGCCGGGGCAGGTGCCGGCGGCCAGGCCGGGCCCCGGGCGGGACGCTATGCGGGCGTCGACGGTGGCCAGCGTGGGGTCCCCGAGGAGGTCCCCGAACTCCGGCAGCGTCAGGGTCTCCTTGTGGAGGCTGCACCGCTGGCAGCAGGGCCGGAGCCGCCGCCAGCCGGTTATGCCGGTGCCGCTGTCCACCAGGACGGTGGCCGGGCTCCCGCACAGGCAGCGGTGGGTCCGGGCCGACAGCACCCGCTGGCTGCTGTAGCGGAACCCGTCGTCGTACCGGATGAACCGTCCGGCCACCGCCACCTCGATTATGACGGTGGAGCGGTACTGGGCGTCGCAGGCCATGGCCAGGGCGGCGTCATAGGTGTGCAGGCAGTAGAACCCGCACGTGCACCGGCGCTTCGGCGGGGAGTGCCGGCCGTTCCAGAAGCACACGGCGGTTGCGCTGAGCCCGTACACCGCCTGCCCGCTGGACCACACCCCGCCGAACCCCGACCGGCCGCCGTCGGCCGACAGCATCGGGTAGGCCAGCTTGTACCCGTGCAGCGGGCCGGCCGGCCGTTCTACCGGCAGTGACCGGCGGAGAGCCAGGCCCATCACCGGCTACCCGCGCTACCGGGACCGGGTGAGGGCGTCCTCCCCGGCGGAGCCGGGCGGCGGCGGGTCCGCCACCGCGTAGCCCCGGCTGACCGGTTCTTCCCCCCGGTGGATCTCCACGGGCGCCGGCGCCGGCGCCGCCTCCTCCACCACGCCCATCGACTGCTCCCGGCCCAGGCGCATGTCCGCCTCCCTCCTCTTGTTCCTCCCCTGCCTGCCCGCGATGCTACGCCCCGTCCCGCGGCCCGGGCCGAGGTCTGGCCGGCCGTCCACCTCCGGGCCCGCCCCGCCGGCCCCCCGCAGTGGTGGGATCAGCGCCGAGGCGGCCTGCGCCGGGCCCGGCGCCGGCGCCGGCGGGCCTCAGGCGGGGCTCACCGCCGGAAGACGTCGGCGTCGTCGGCGAAGGCCTTGAACTCCAGGGCGTTGCCGGCCGGGTCGTAGCAGAACATGGTCCACTGCTCGCCGGCCTGCCCCGGAAAGCGCACGTGCGGGGGGATGACGAACTCCACCCCCGCCCGGGCCAGCCGGTCGGCCAGCCGCTGGAATTCCTCGACGCCGAGCAGCAGCCCGAAGTGCGGGACCGGGACGTCGTGGCCGTCGACCGGGTTCCGCCCGGCTACCCGCTCCCCGGCCTCCACCAGGTGGGTAACCACCTGGTGGCCCTGGAGGTCCCAGTCCACCCAGGTGTCGGATTCCCGGCCCTGGGGGCAGCCCAGCACCTCCCCGTAGAAGCGGCGGGCCGCACCGAGGTCGTCGACCGGCACGGCCAGATGGAACCGGGGTCGGCCGCCGCTCACAGCTCCCCGCCCATGGCCCAGGTGCTCCTGGAACAGGACTGCTCGAGGGCAGCCTGGAACTGCTGATCCGTGGTCGGGTCGATCTCCTTGTCCAGCGACCGCGGGGACGGCGCCCGGTACAGCCGCCGCAGATCCTCATGTCCGCCTACCGCCGCGCCTGGTTCCATCTGCTCACCGTAGGCCAGCACGGAGTGTGGCCGCCCGGCCGGCGCCTGACCACCCGTGCCGGCGATTCAGCGGAATCGGCGCCGGCGCCGCTCTGCGCTCGGGTCCCTACCTGGCGCGACGCCGGCCGACGCGTCGCCCGCCTGCCGACGGGCAATTGCCGGGAATCCCGGTGGCACCCGCCGTGGCGCCGGGGGATTCAGCGGAATCTCCGGCCACCGCACCTGGCCGCGCGCCGGTCGCACCCGGACGCTTGTCCCGTCAGCCCGTCGGGTGACGCTCCAGGAGTGAGCCTGGGCCGCCCGCCTCGCCCCACCGCCGCCTGCCGGCGCCCTCCCGGCACCCGATACCACCCCACCGGGACCGGCCGCGCCTGGTCGCTAGGCGGTGGTTGATTCAGCGGAATCGCCGTGTTGGTGGAGGCAGTCCAGGGTGAGGCCCAGGTCGAGGCGGCTGCCGTCCCATCCGGACTCGTAGGGGTGGATGCCCTGGTAGTACCGGTCGCTGTCGTCGGGGGCGGGGCCGATGGACGGTGTGGGCTGCAGCTCGTAGCCGGCCGGGTGGTAGAAGTGCCGTCCGCCCCGCTGATCCAGCAGGACCCGGTAGCCGCCCTCGTGGACCCGGCGGTGATGGAACCGGCACAAGCTCACCAGATTGTCCAAGCTGGTCGGGCCGCCCGTCCCCCAGCGGCGCATGTGATGGGCCTGCACCCGCCGGCACTCGCACCCCGGGAACTGGCAATGCCCGTCCCTCAAACGCATGGCGCGCCGCAGGGCCCTGCTCGGCCGGCGGGTGCGCCGTCCCAGATCCAGCGCTCCGCCCCGTCCGTCCTCCACCACCGTCACCACCGCCGCGTCACACACCAGGCGCTGCACCGTCTCGGATGCCAAACCCGGGCCGTCATCCACCCGACACTCCCCCATCGGTCCCTCCCCGGGGTCGCCCTGCAGGCCCGACTCGTCGGCCACCACCGTCACCAGGTAGCCGCGGTCGAAATCGTCGTCCCCATCCCGGCCGGCCCCGGCCGACACCAACTCGACCAGGGCGTCCGCCCGCACCGCCCCATACGAATCCCGAGCCCCGTCGGCGTCCGCCTCGGCCATCCGGCCGGCGGGAACCGCCCCCTCCACCGCTCTGATCAGCGCCGCGCCCTCCTCTGCCGGCAGACAGAAACTGCCGACCAGGTTCCCGTCGTCATCCCACCCGTAACGCAGGAACCGAGACCGGTGACGGGCCTCTGCCGTCTCAGCCGACTGGCGGCACGAGCGGCGGAACGCCCTGGTGATCGTCTCCAGTTGCGCCGCCGTCGACACCGCCGCCAGCTCCACCAACGCCTCCTCCGTCTCCGGGGTCACGACCCGCACAATCGCCCGCACCTGCGAATACGACAGCCGCCCCTCCCCGAACCGCTCCCGCACCAGTGAGAACTCATCCAACGCCCGGGCCACCCGCACCTGCTCCCTGGCCGTCACCGGGGTGATCCCACACCTCCACGACAACCAGGCCGCCATATCCCGGCACTCCCACACCTCCCACCCCCGGCGCCGGTCGTACTCCCCCACCGCCAGGAGGAACCCGCACGTCGCCGCCGCCACCCGCGCCGACAGCGAACACAGCTCCGCCTCCAACCGCTCCACCGGCCAATCAGAGAACACCTCGATGCATCCCATGACTTCAGCATATAGAGCCCATCTGACAATCATCGAACACTTGTTCGAACTCGATTTCCTCGGATACGCCTCCCGCGAATAGAGGCCGGCCGCTTTAGGCCTATGGCGTGCGCAGGAACTCAAGTGGGACGGCACCATGCCCGACCACATGCAGGTGCCTTCTTGCCACTGACCCCACGCACGCCGGGAGCACGGCGATCGCTAGCCTTTCAGCGTGAGCCGCCCGACGGTGCAGGCGACGCAGGACCCGTGGGCCGACCACGGCTACACCGAACGTCCGCCGCGGGGTGGCCACCGCACCCTATGGGTCCTCATTCTCCTCGTCGTGGCCATCGCAGCAGCGGTGGCCATCTGGGTCACCACCCGGTCATCCGGACAACCCAGTGGCGTCGGCGGCGGAGATCCGGGCGGACGGATCCTCACCGCCATCGAGCCGGTCAGGACAGTCATCCCGGCAGGCGCCAGCGACGTCAGCACCACAGCCCGAGACTCCACCTACGGCACCAAATGCCCTGACAACCCCGGCAGCAGGTCCGGATGGAGCGCCGTCATCGTCTACTCGAACTTCCGTTCAGTGCTTCCAGTTCCCGGGCTCGTCGCTGCTATCGGAGCCAAGCTCACCAAGCTCGGATGGCACCAGGTCACCCCGCTATGGGACCACAACTTCGACCAGTACCGACCGCGAGCCGCCTGGCAGAAGACCCTGCTTCCCGGCCAGATCGCCACAGCCTCCGTCTACCAGATGCCCGCAGGCAGCGGCCCCTTCACCGGAAGCTGGCACTTCAGCGCCGTCGCCGAGCCGCCGGGCTTCGCCCTGCCGGGCTGCTGAGTCGGGCGGTCCGCCAGACGGGCACGGATCCCTTTCCGCCTAAGCCCACCCCGTCCATTGGGCCATTACGGCCCGGCGCTGCGGCACGCCCGCATCCACGCCATTCGACATCGAACACCGGAGATCCGACCGGATAGACCATTACCGTGGACACGGAAATGGGCCGGGCGGATTACTGGGACCGGCAGGCGGACAGCTTCGACGAGCAGCCGGACCACGGGCTGGCCGACCCGGCCACCAGAGAGGCGTGGCGGTCGCTCCTGCTCGGGGTGCTGCCGCCGGCGCCCGCCGAGGTGGCGGACCTGGGATGCGGTACCGGTTCCCTGTCGGTGCTCCTGGCCGACAACGGATACCGCCTGCGCGGCCTGGACTTCTCCTCCCGCATGGTCGAGCGGGCGCAGGCCAAAGCGGCAGCCGCCGGCGTCACCGCCGACTTCCAGCTGGGCGACGTGGCGTCGCCGCCCTGGCCCCCCGCCACCTTCGATGCCGTCCTGTGCCGGCACGTCCTGTGGGCCCTCCCCGATCCGGGGCAGGCGCTGGACCGGTGGGCGGCCCTCCTCGAGCCGGCCGGCCGGTTGCTGCTCGTCGAAGGGCGCTGGCGGACCGGCGCCGGGATCACCGCCGAGGAGGCGGAGGAACTGCTGCGTCAGAAGGGTCGCCGCAGCCGGGTGATCCCCTTGACCGACCCGGTCTACTGGGGCGGCCCGATCGACGACGAGCGCTACCTGCTGGTGAGCACGGTCCCGACGCCCCAGCCGACGCCCTAACCGGCGCCGGCGCCGGCCAACGACACGGCCAGGTCGGCCGCCGCGGCCGGGTCGTCGACCACCACCATGCCGTCGTCAGCATCGCCCGACGGCCGCACCAGCGACCACGTCCGCACCCCCACCACCGGCTTGCCCGCCCGCAGGGCCAGAGCGATCTCCGACAAGGTGCCGTAACCGCCGCCGACGGCCACCACGGCGGCGGATGCCGCCACCACCAGCCCGTTGCGCAGCTCGCCCAGGCCGGTCGGCACGGCCACATCGACGAAGGGGTTGGCCTCCGCCGCCGAGCGGCCGGGCAGCAGCCCCACGGTCAGGCCGCCGGCCGAACGGGCCCCCCGGCAGGCGGCCTCCATCACCCCGCCCAGGCCCCCGCACACCACCACCGCCCCCAGCACGGCCAGCCGGGCCCCGACGGTGAAGGCGGCGGCCAGGTCCTCCGACCCGGCCGCCCCTCCACCGACCACGGAGATCTGGACGCTCAGAGCGACTTGACGATCTCCGCCATCTTCACCCCGGCCTCGGTCGGGTTGTTGACAACGTGCACACCGGCCGCCGCCAGCGCCTCCATCTTGGCCTGGGCGGTGCCCTTGGAACCGGAGATGATGGCACCCGCGTGGCCCATCTTTTTTCCAGGAGGAGCGGTGACGCCGGCGATGTAGGCGACCACCGGCTTGGTGACCGAGGAGGCGATGAAGTCGGCAGCCTTCTCCTCCTCGGACCCGCCGATCTCCCCGAACATGATCATGGACTTGGTGTCGGGGTCGTCCTGGAACGCCCGCAGGCAGTCCACGAAGTTGGTGCCCGGCACCGGGTCGCCGCCGATACCGACACAGGTGGTGACACCTACTCCCAGTTGCTTCAACTCGTACAGCGCTTGGTAGGTCAGGGTGCCGGATCGGCTGACGATACCGACCGGGCCGCCGGGCAGGGCGATCTCGCCGGCGGTGATGCCGATGTTGCACTTGCCCGGGCTGATGATCCCCGGGCAGTTGGGGCCGAGCAGGCGGGTGCCGGGGTGCTGCTCGACCAGGGTGTTGTACACCCGGGCCTCGTCGTGGGCCGGGATCCCCTCGGTGATGCACACGATGAACGGCACACCGGCGGCGGCCGCCTCCAGGATGGCGTCGGCCGCGAACCTGGGCGGCACCGACACGAAGCTGGCGTTGGCGCCGGTGGCGTCGACGGCTTCCTTGACGTTGTCGTACACCGGGATGCCCTCGACGTCCTGGCCGCCCTTACCGGGGGTGACGCCGGCCACCACCTGGGTGCCGTAGGCCTGGTTGCGCAGGCCGTGGAAGCGGCCCTGGCCGCCGGTGAGGCCCTGGACCAGGACCTTGGTGTTCTCGTCTACGAAGATCGACATCAGGCTGCACCTCCGGCCAGCTCGACGGCCTTGCGGGCCGCATCCAACATGGTCGGCGAGGACATCACCTTGTCCGACTCGACGGTCTTCAGGATCTCCCGGCCCTCCTCGGCGTTGGTGCCGTCCAGCCGGATGACCATGGGGGCTTTGATCTCCACCCGCTCCAGGGCGGTCTTGATGCCGTTGGCGACCTCCTCGCCCCGGGTGATGCCACCGAAGATGTTGATGAAGATGGACCGCACGTTCTCGTCGGAGTTGATCACCTCGAGGGCGTTGGCCATGACCTCGGCGTTGGCCCCGCCGCCGATGTCGAGAAAGTTGGCCGGCTTGCCGCCCACCTGGTTGACCACGTCGCAGGTGCTCATGGCCAGGCCGGCACCGTTGGCGATGATGCCGACGAAGCCGTCCAGGCCCACGTACTGCAGGCCCTTGGACCGGGCCAGGCGCTCGCGCTCGTCGAACTCGTCGATGTCGCGGAAGTCGTCCCACTCGGGGTGGCGGTAGGCGGCGTTGTCGTCCAGGGTGACCTTGGCGTCGAGGGCGTGGACCCGGCCCTCCGGGGTCAGGATCAACGGGTTGATCTCCACCAGGTCGGCGTCGCCCTGCACGTAGCAGCGGTACAGCTTCTGGAGGATCTCCACCGCCCCGTCCCGGGCCTCCGGGTCGAGCCCGGCCCCCTCCACCAGCTGGCGGGCGTCGTCCTCGGCGAAACCCTGGGCCGGGTCGATGTACATGCGGGCGATGGCGTCGGGATCCTCCTCGGCCACCGTCTCGATCTCCACGCCGCCCTTGGCCGACACCATGGCCAGGTACTTCTTGGCCGCCCGGTCCAGCGTGAAGCTGGCGTAGTACTCCTTGGAGATGTCCGAGGCGTGCTCGATCCACAGGCGGCGCACCACGTGGCCCTTGATGTCCATGCCGATGATGTTGCCGGCGTGCTGGCGGACCTCGTCGGCGTCGGCGGCCAGCTTGATGCCGCCGGCCTTGCCCCGGCCGCCGACCTGCACCTGGGCCTTGACCACCACCGGGTAGCCGGCCCGGTCGGCCTGGGCCACCGCCTCGTCCACGGTGTCGGCCACGCCCCCGGCCGAGACCGGTATGTCGTAGCGGGCAAAATACTGTTTGCCCTGGTACTCGAAGAGATCCACGTAGCCTCCTGCGCTGTGTGTTGGGGGTACTTGTAGAGGGGGAAAAAGGGGCGGGCGGGGCGGCTCAGCCGGCCACCGCGCCCTCTCGATCGTCGAGCTGGCGCTCCAGCCACGATGTGATGTCGCCGAGAGGGGTACCGGGGGTGAAGATCCCGGCCACCCCGAGGTCCTTGAGCGGGCCGATGTCGGCTTCGGGGATGATGCCACCGGCGAAGACCAGCACGTCGGCGGCCCCCCGGGTGCGCAGCTCCTCGACGATCCTGGGGAAGAGGGTCATGTGGGCACCGGAGAGGATGGACAGGCCGACGGCGTCGGCATCCTCCTGCGCGGCCGTCTCGGCGATCTGTTCAGGGGTCTGGTGCAGACCCGTGTATATGACCTCGAAGCCGGCCTCCCGCAGGGCCCGGGCGATGACCCGTGCCCCCCGGTCATGGCCGTCCAGACCCGGTTTGGCCACCACAACCCTGTAGGGGCGTTTCATCGGTTCTCGATACTCGCAGGTCGCGCCCTCATCAGGCCAACCGGGGCTCGGCGGGGCCCCTCCGCCAATTCCGGAATGTATGCCGGTAGCCTGGAGCGAAGGGCGGGGATATGTACCTGAGCGTGCCCTGGACGGGCGCGTCCGACCCCATCCAGGAGCCCGTGACCGACTTTCCCCCCGGCCCCCGCAACCCCTACCGCCGCCCCGACCGCAGCTGGGGCGACGAACCGGCCCCGTCCGGCCGGCGGGGCTCGCCCGACCGTTCCCGGCGCCCCGCCCGGGGCGCCAGGGGTGCCAACGGCGCCAAGGGCGCGCTGATAGGCCGGCGGCGCTGGCCCCGCCGGGCCCTGGTGGCGATCAACGTGATCGTGGCCGTGTGCCTCATCGGGGCGGTGTCGGCCTACGGATACGTGCAGTGGCGCCTGGGCCAGATCCACCGGGAGAACCTGTCGAGCCTGTCGGCCAGCGGCGGCGGCAAGCCCTTCACCCTGCTCATCGTCGGTTCCGACAGCCGGGCGGCCCTGTCCCAGGGGGCGGGCAACGCCCAGTTCGGCAGCGCCTCCCAGACCCCGGGACAGCGCTCGGACACCATCATCGTGGCCCGGGTCGCCCCGGCCAGCCGCCAGATCGAGATGATGTCGATCCCCCGGGACCTGTGGGTGAACATCCCCGGCATGGGCCAGAACCGGATCAACTCCGCCTTCGACTCCGGGCCCAACCTGCTGATCAAGACCATCGAGACCGACCTGGGCATCCCCGTCAACCACTTCGTCGAGGTCAACTTCGACAGCTTCCGGGCCATCACCGACGCGGTGGGCGGCGTCAAGTTCTACTTCCCCACCCCGGCCCGGGACCCCTACTCGCTGCTCAACGTGCCCAAGGCCGGCTGCGTGCTGCTGACCGGCGACCAGGCCCTCGGCTTCGTCCGCTCCCGCCACTACCAGTACTACGAGAACGGCTACTGGCACGTCCAGGGCGAGAGCGACCTGGCCCGGGTGCAGCGCCAGCAGGCGTTCATCAAGAAGCTGCTCAAGAAGGCCGAGGGCGAGTACACCAACCCGGTGGCCCTCAACAGCGTCATCGCCGGCATCACCAAGAACCTGACCGTGGACAGCGGCTTCAGCAACAGCCTGATCCTGGCCCTGGCCAAGGACTTCCGGTCCATGAACGCGTCGTCGATCCCGTCGCTGACGCTGCCCAACTACCCCTTCACCACCTCCGGCGGGGCCCAGGTGCTGGGCCTGCAGCAGCCTCAGGCGGCGCAGACCATCGACGCCTTCAACCACTTCGGCGACGCCCCGCCGCCGCACTCGTCGACCACCAAGCCGTCGTCGCAGTCGAGCACCTCGAAGGCGCCGGCGGTGACCGTGGCGCCGTCGTCGGTCAGCGTGGAGGTGGCCAACGGCACCGGCGTCAACGGCCAGGCCGGCCAGCTGACCGACTTCCTCACCAAGGCCGGCTACCACGCCACCACCAACACCGCCAACCTGGGCACCGGCGCCTCCACCACCGAGATCCGCTACGCCCCCGACGCCCTCACCGCGGCCAAGCAGCTGGCCGCCGCCATCCCGGGCGGGGGCAGGCTGGTCGAGTCGTCGGCGCTGACCCCCACCGCCTACAGCGTCGAGGTGGTCACCGGGGCCAGCTACACCTCGGCCGCCCGGACCGCCGGGTCGGCCGGTTCGGGGTCGCAGGCGTCGAGCTCGTCCACGTCGGCCAGCTCGGCGGCGTCGCCGGCCACGACCACGCCGTCCACCGTCCCCGGCACCGACCCCACCCGCTACACCCTGCCGGGCTCACCCGCCGGCCAGGCCCCCCCGTCCTGCACGTAGCCGGCGCCTGACCCCCGGGTACGCCTGGGGCCGTGGTCGTGCCGCCCCGGCCCCGGCCCCGGTCCTGGCCCCGGGTGCGCCTGGGGCCGTGGCGGACGCCGGAAGGCCTCGAGGGGTGAGTTGTTGCCCCCTCAGGGATGTAACACACCCCCTCGAGACCGCTCGAGCCGGCCCCCGGGGCCACCGGGGCCACCGGCCAGC
>DASSZD010000026.1:0-3623 GCA_035702985.1 Acidimicrobiales bacterium | reverse complement strand
GAGCCGGTCGTGCACCGCAACGACGCCATCGACGTGGCCGGGGCGCGGAGGCTGCAACCGGCCGGCGTGCTCATCTCACCCGGTCCGGGCCGGCCCGACGACGCCGGGGTGAGCCTGGACCTGATCGGCGCCATGGCCGGGAAGGTGCCGCTGCTCGGCGTGTGCCTGGGCCACCAGTGCATCGGCCAGCTCTACGGCGGCCGGGTGGTGCGCCACGCGGTGATGCACGGCAAGACGTCGGAGGTCCGCCACGACGGCCAGGGGGTCTTCACCGGCCTGCCCGACCCGCTGACCGCCACCCGCTACCACTCCCTGGTCGTGGAGGACGTACCCGACGCGCTGGTCGTGACCGCCACGGCCGAGGACGGGACCGTGATGGGGTTGCGCCACCGGGAGCTGCCGGTGGAGGGGGTGCAGTTCCACCCCGAGTCGATCCTCACCTCCGGCGGCCACCGCATGGTGGCCAACTGGCTGGCTGCCTGCGGGCTGGCAGGCGCCCCGGCCCGGGCCGAGGCGCTGGCCGCTACCGCCTAGGGCAGGCTCGATGTCGTCGGCTGGGCCGTAGTGGTGGTCGACGACGACGAGGTGGTGGTGCTGGGGGCGGTGTACTGGCCGATGGAGACCTGCACCGTGGAGCCCTGGTTGGCCGTCGAGTTGGGGGCCGGGTTCTGGGACTGGACCTTGCCGTCCTGGGTCGGGTCGGTGACCGGGACGTCGGTGTACTGCCCCTTGAGCTTGACCGCGGCCAGCGCCTGGGCGGCCTGGGCCTGGGTGTCGCCGGTCAGGTCGGGCACGGTGGACGTCGGCGGCCCGGTGGAGGTGTAGACGGTCACGGTCGAGCCGATGGGCACCGTCGAGCCGGCGGCGGGGTCGGTGCGGGTCACGCTTCCGGCCGGGACGGTCGTCGACGCCTCCTGGGCCGGCTGCACGTTGAGCCCCAGCGCCCCCAGGCGCTGGCCGGCCTGGGCCGGGCTCTCACCGGTGACGCTGGGGATCTGGACCGGCTTCTTGCCGCCCGAGACCGTCACCGACACCACCGAGCCCTGCGGGGCCTTGGTGTTGCCCGGCGGGTCGGTCGATATGACCTGGCCCTGCGCCACGGTGGTCGAGTAGGCCTGGGTGTCGTTGGTCTTGAACCCGGCCGCGCCGAGCGCCGCGTCGGCCTCCGCCTGGGTCTTGCCGATCACGTCGGGCACGGTGACCTGCACCGGGCCGGTGGAGACGGTGAGGGTGAGCGGGTCGGTGCTGCGCACGGTCGTGCCGCCGGCCGGGTCGGACCCGATCACGTCGCCGCTGGCGACCGAGGAGCTGGCCTGGCTCACCGTCCTGACGTTGGTGAACCCGAGCCCGGACAGCTCCTGCTCGGCGCTGGCCAGCGGCTGGCCGGCCAGGTCCTTGGGCACGGTCAGCGTCTTGGCGCTGCTGCCGAACAGGCCGGCCTGGCGGCCGCCCAGGTAGCCGCCGAGGGCCAGTAGGGCCAGCACCAGGATCAGCAGGGCGTACAGCCCGGCGCGCGACCGGTCCTCGGGCGGGGGCCCCATCGGGCCGGCGCCGGCGGCCGGGACGACCGCGGTCGGGCCGCCGCCGCCGACCCCGGCGTACATCGCCGTCGGTTCCGCCCCCACCGCGCCGATGACGCTGGTGGCGGCGGCCATGGCCGGGGTGGCCGCCACGGGATGGCCCTCCACGAACCGGTTGAGGTCGGCCCGCATCTCCTCGGCGCTCTGGTAGCGGCCGGCCGGGTCCTTGGCCAGGGCCTTCATGATGACGGCCTCCAGGTCGGCCGGCACGGCCGGGTTGACCTGGGACGGGAGCGGGGGCGGCTCCTTGACGTGCTTGTAGGCGATCGACACCGGGCTGTCGCCGCTGAAGGGCGCCCGGCCGGTCGCCATCTCAAAGAGCACCACGCCGAGGGAGTACACGTCGCTGCGGGGGTCGACGGCGTAGCCCTGGGCCTGCTCGGGCGAGAAGTAGGTGGCAGTGCCCATGACCGATCCGGTCTGGGTGAGGTCCTCGGAGGTGCCGATGGCACGGGCGATGCCGAAGTCGGCCACCTTGACCTGGGCCCGGTCGTCGATGAGCACGTTGCCGGGCTTGACGTCGCGGTGTATCACGCCCCGCCGGTGGGCGAAACCCAAGGCGGCGGCCACGCTGGCCGCGATGGCGGCGGCCCGCTCCGGCTCGAGCGGGCCCGATCGCAGCAGCGAGGACAGGGTCGGGCCGTCCACGTACTCCATGACGATGTAGTACGTGTTGTCGCCCTGGCCCCAGTCGTAGACCGAGACGATGTTGGGGTGGCTGAGGTTGGCCGCCGCCTTGGCCTCCCGCCGGAAGCGCTCCACGAAATTCTGGTCCACCGACAGCTCGGGGAACAGCACCTTGAGCGCGACCGGCCGGTCGAGGAGGAGATCCCGCGCCAGGTACACCTGGGCCATGCCGCCACGGGCGATGTGGCGGATGATCTCGTAGCGGTCGGAGAAGATCCGAGGCTCCTGGGCCATCTGCGGGCTCAGCCTAGGACCGGGGTCAGCGTGCCGGACGGCACGGGGGCGGGTGTGGGCGGCTCGGTCATCACTTGGTGGTGGGGGTGGTGCGGCTGGTCGGCGACGGTGCCGGCCCGGTGATCGGCGGGGCCGTGGCCGGCGGCGGGCTGGTGGGTACGGGAGTGGTCGGCGCCGGGGAGGGGGGGACGGTGGTGGCCGGGGCCGCCGTGGTGGGAGCGGTCGTCGCCGGGGCGTTGGCGTTGGCCGGGGCGCCGGCCAGGTCGGCCTGGATGATGGCCCGGGCGATGGGGGCGGCGAGCGTGCCGCCCTGGATGTCGCTGGCCGATCCCTGGTCGGGGAGGACCACCGAGACGGCGATGGTCGGGTTCTGGGCCGGGGCGAAGGCCACGAACCAGTCGTCGGTGTGGCCGGTGCCGGTCTGGGCGGTGCCGGTCTTGCCGGCCACCTGGACGCCGGGGATGGCCGCCGCGGTCCCGGTGCCGTCGGGGGCGTTGACCACCGACTCCATCAGGGTGGTGATCTGGGCGGCCGTGGCCGGCGACGTGGCCTGCAGCCACTTGGACGGCTGGTAGGTGCTGACCACCTGGTTCTGGGAGTTGGTCACGTGGTCGAGGATGTGGGGGGTCATGATCGTGCCCTTGTCGGCGATGCCGGCCGCCACCAGCGCCATCTGCAGCGGGGTGGCGGTCACGTCCTCCTGCCCGATGGCCGAGTAGGCGAGGGTCGGCAGGGCCTGGGCGAAGCTCGATGCGGTCGGGAAGTTGGACCTGGCCGGACCGGGCAGGTCGAGCGGCGGGGTCTGGTCGAAGCCGAAGGCGTGGGCCTCGTCGAAGAGATTCTGGGCGCCGAGGTCGAGGCCCATCTGGCCGTAGGCGGTGTCGCAGGAGACGGTGAAATTCTGGAGGATCTGGCCGCCGCACACCTCGCCGCCGAAGTTGTGCAGCTGCTGGGTGGTCTGGGGCAGGTGCAGCGCCGCCAGCGTGGGGTACACCTTGGTGGTCAGGGCCGGGTCGTGGTCGTAGGCGGCGGCCGACGTGACGATCTTGAACGAGGAGCCCGGGAACCAGGTCTGGCGGTAGGCGGGGGAGAGGAGCACCGCCCCCGGTGTGGACTCGATGG
>DASSZD010000001.1:0-33960 GCA_035702985.1 Acidimicrobiales bacterium | reverse complement strand
GGGGTGCTGATCGGCTTCTCGGTCACCACGGAGACGGCCTTCCCGGTGGTCACCGCCCTCATGTTCATCCTCGGGTACTTCGGGGGGCTGTTCAACCCGGTGCCGAGCCTGCCCCATGCCATGCAGACCGCAGCCCGCGTCCTGCCCAGCTACCACCACGCCTCGCTGGGCCTGGACCTGGTGGCCGGCCGGCCCTTCGGGATCGCCAACTGGCTGGTGCTGGCCGCCTGGACCGCCGGGCTCAGCGCCCTGGTCATCGCCAGGCACCACGCCGAGGAGGTCCGCGGCGTCGCCTGACCCCGCCTCGCGTCCGGATGCGGCCCGCTGGTAAGAAGGGCGGATGCGAGTAGGGCTTTTCGGGACCGGCCACTGGGCCCGCACGGTGCACGGCCCGGGGCTGGCCTCGCACCCCGGCGTCGAGCTGGTGGGGGTGTGGGGGCGCCGGCCCGACCAGGCGGACGGGGCGGCCGCCGCCCTGGGCACCCGGGCCTTCCGGCAGGTCGACGATCTGATCGGTGCCGTCGACGCGGTGGCGGTGGCCCTGCCGCCCGACGTGCAGGCCGGGATCGCCGGCGCCGCCGCCCGGGCCGGACGGCACCTGCTTCTGGACAAGCCGCTGGCCCTCGACCCGGCCGCCGCCCGGGACGTGGCCGACGCGGCCGCCGGCGCCGGCGTGTCCTCGGTGGTGTTCTTCACCGCCCGGTTCAGCCCCGGGCTGGCCCCGTTCTGGGAGGAGGTGGCCGCCGGCGGGTGGGCGGCCGCCACCGTGGTGCAGCTGGCGTCCATCTTCGGGGCCGGCAGCCCCTACGCCGGGTCGGCGTGGCGCCGGGAGCGGGGGGCCCTGTGGGACGTGGGCCCCCACGCCCTCGCCGCGGTGACGGCCGGCCTGGGCCCGGTGCAGGATGTGACGGCCGTGCCCGGCCCGGGCGACCAGGTGGCGGTCGCCGCCCGCCACGCCGGGTCCGGCACCAGCACCCTGGTGCTGTCGCTGACGGCGGCCCCCGGCGCCCGTACCCAGGCCGTCACGTTCTACGGTCCGGCCGGCCCGCTGGCCCAGCCGGCCGACCCCACCACGGCCTCCGACGCCTACCGCCACGCCGTCGACGCCCTGCTGGCCGCCGCCGCCGGAGGGCGGCCCCATCCCTGCGACGTGCGCTTCGGGGCCGAGGTGGTGGAGACCCTGGCCGCCGCCGAGGCGGCGCTGGGGTCCGCCGGCCGATGAGGCCCTAGGCGGTGGCCGCCGCGCCCACGCTCTCCGAGCGGTCGTCGTCCAGGAACGCCACCGAGTCGTAGCCGAGCTGCTTGAAGATCCGGTTCTGGGCGGACAGCAGCCGCACCTCGCCGTCGCTCGAGGCGAAGTGCTGGGCCACGGTGTTCTGCGGGACGTAGATGGTGTCACCGGCCTTGAACTCGTGGCGGGTGGGCTCCGTGGCGATGCGGGCGTAGTACTTCTCGGCGATCTCCGCCTCCACCTCCCAGTGCAGGCTGTAGCCCGAACCGGAGATCACGTACAGCACCTCGTCGGCCATCTGCCAGCGCCGGCCGCTGCGTCCACCGGCGGGGACGGCCAGCTCGAACACGTCCATGCTGAAGGTGCGGACGTCGGTGCGCTCCGGTGACGACATCACCCGCACCCGCCCGAGCGGGGTGTCCTCCCAGGTGGTGTCCTCGGGTTTGACGACCTTCTTGCGCTGAGCCGCGCCGGGCGTCCAGATCTTCCCCCACTCCACCCGGTCCCCGAAGCGTTCGGGATGCTCGAGCGGCCCGCTGCGGCCCTGCTGGATGAGCCCGAGGAACATCCACGCCGACTTGGCCTTCACCACCAGGGCGGTCGCCGTCTCGTCGTAGGGGTTGAAGTGGCGGTGCACCGAGTCGGTGTGCACGAGCACCAGGTCGTCCTTGGCCCAGTCGTAGCGCTGGTCGTCGTGGATCTCGTAGCCGCGACCCTCCAGGATGTAGAACGCCGCTTCGTTCTGATGGCCGTGGCCGTGGTTGGATGTCCCCGGCGGCAGCTGCACGAAGTGCACCTGCACCGTCTGGGTCAGGAACGGGTCGTCACCGGGTCCCAGCCGCCACCACGTGCGCGAATCGGCGGAGTCTCCAGAGTGGGCGACGCTGGCGTCGTCGACCACGACCTCGTCGTTGCGTACCCGCGGCGCGTCGAGCTGCCGCCGCCGGAAATCCGAGAGCCCGTAGGTCTCGGAGGTGATGCCGCGTAGGAACACTCGTCCTGACTTGCCCACTGGACCTCCTTGGCATGTCCCCCGAAGTGGGAATAATGGTATTACCATATGTTAGCGCGCCGGGCCTGGGGGTCCGGCCCGCTACCACTCCTCCTCCAGGCCGCGCAGGTACTGCTCGTAGGGGGGATCCGAACCGGCCGCGTCGTCGGATCCGAGCACCCGGCGGTCCCACAGCGGGTACGCCGCCACCGCCGCGGCCAGCAGGCACCCGGCCAGGGCCCGCCAGGCCAGGCCCACGACCACACCGACGGCCATGGCCGCCAGCAGCCAGATGATGACCTCAGCCAGCGTGACCCGACGCCGCACCTGTGATCCCCCCGATCCCGCCCGGCCACCGGATGATCCCGGTCACGAACCCGACCGGGTCTCGAGCAGCCGCAGCCACTGCTCGCTGGCCCGGCACACCAGGGGCGGCACGTCCAGGTCGTCGAGCAGTTCGGCGGCGGCCGCCATCTCCTCGGCCCGCCGGCGGGCGTGGACCACGCTGCCCCGCTCCATCCGGTCCACCGCGCTGGCCCCGGTGGCGTCCAGCTCGGCCCGCAGGTGGTCCCTCATCCATTCCTCCAGCCCGGCAGCCCGGGCCGCGGTCAGCGCCTCGGTCACGGCCGCGGCCAGGCCCTTGTAGAAGACGCTGCGCAGCAGCTTCCTCTCGGCTGCGGCTCCCGGCGGCCCGTCCACCACCTGCAGCGGGGTTCCGAACCGAAGCATGCACCGGATGAACAGTTGCGATCCGGGCCCCGAGACCAGCATCGGGGTGCGTACCCCCCGGCCCGGCACGGGGGACATCATGGCCACGTCGCAGAACAGCCGGCCGCCGTCGTCGGCGATGGCGGCCAGTTCCCGTTTGTTGCGGGGTGACGCGGTGTTGAGGTCGGCCCACACCGCCCCGCCACCCAGGGCCCCGATACCCCGGCGCAGGGCGGTGACGGCGTCGTGGGCGCTGTTGACGCTGAGGACCACGTCGGCGCCGGCGGCGGCGTCGGCCTCACTGTTGCAGCCCGTGGCGCCGGCCGGCGCCGGCCGGTCCGCCCTGGGGTCGAAGGCCCGGACGTCGGCGCCGGCCGCCAGCAGGTCCCGGGCGATCTCCCCGCCCGCCTCCCCCAATCCCAGCACCGCCACGGTGATCGTCGCCCGGCGGGCGTCGGATCCGTCGGTCACGGCGCCTGCACCTCCTCCCTGGTCTGGTCCCGTCCCATGCTGCCCGCTTCTCCGCCCGGCCGTCCCGCCCCGGCGGCGGGGCCGACGCCGGGCGCCGCCCGGCGGGGCGGGTGCAGCCCGAACAGCACGGCGTACAAGGCGGCGTTGATGCACTGGAAGACGGCGGCTATCTCGAAAGGCGCCGACAGGCTCACCTCGTCGAAGAGGTAACCGGCCAGGGTCTGGCCGCCGGCCATGGTCACCTGAGCGGGGACGGTGGAGAGGGCGGCGACGGTGGCCCGCTCCGCCGGATCGGCCAGGTCCTGCACGAAGGACAAGCGGAGCGGCATGCCGATCCTCTGGGCCAGCATGCGCAGGAAGTAGGCCGCCCCGGCGGCCCAGAACGTCGGGGCCAGCACCATGGGCAGGATGAGCAACCCTCCGAGGGCCCGCACCGCCGAGATGGCCCGGACCGTGCCGAACCGGGCGCCGATGCGCGACGCCACCAGGGTGGCGGCCAGCGACCCCACGTTGACCACGGCGAACAGCAGCCCTATCTGGCCCGCCCCCACCCCGTAGCGGCGGTACATCCAGTAGCTCATGAACGGGGCGAACAGGCCCATGGCCACGCCGTTGGTCCCGTTGGTGACCCAAAGCCGCCACAGGGCCGGCCACGACCGGCGGGGCCAGCGGCCGCCCCGGCCCGGCCGGGACCGGTGGGTGTGGTGGCCGGCCGGTTCGACCAGTCCCAGGGCCAGGAGGCCGCCCAGGAAGAACAGCACCGCGGCCGCCACGAACGCCGGGCGGTAGGCGCCCAGGGCGGCCCGGACGCTGGTGTGGGGTCCGGCGTCCACCAGCTGGGTCAGCAGCCCTCCGACCAGGCCGCCCAGCACCGAGGTGAAGGCCACCCGCCCGAACGCGTCGACCCGCTTGCCGGCCGGCACGTCCTCCGCGATGAAGGCCGACTCGGCGGGCTGGTACGGCCCGATGTTCCCCCCGCCGGCCCCGGCTCCCCGGCCGAAGCTTCCCAGGGCGGCCGCCACGAACAGCACGGCCGTCGCCCGGGTGGCGGCGTAGCTCGCGGCGGCGACGGCGGCGACGAGCGGTACGGCTACCAGGAACGGCTTGCGGCCCACCCGATCGGACAGGAAGCCGACGGCGGAGGCCATCAGGGCGCTGGCGAAGGTGACCCCCACGAACAGGGCGCCGATCTCCAGGCCGGAGAAGCCCAGGGCGGCCAGGTACAGGGCGGTGACGATCGACAGGATGGCCCGGCCCACGCTCATGGCCATGCGGGTGGCCAGGATGAGCCGCAGGTTGCGGTCCATCCACGGCGGGACGGCGGCGCTCAGCAGCCGCCCGACCCGACCCGTCGGGTCGACCCGGCTCACCCGGGCGGGCGGTAGGCGTCGGGGCGGGGCCCGCTCACGCCTGCAGGGTCCAGGTCTCCCGTGCGAACACGTCCTCCAGCGACGGCCGGACGGGCAGGATGCTCTGCGCCCGGGCGTAGTCCAGGAGTTTCTCCAGGATGGCGCGGTTGGGCTCCAGCCCGTAGGGGAGAGGGTCTCGGCCGGTCGCCTGCATGATCCTGTAGTTCAACAGGTCGGAGCCGGTGAGGGTGGCCTCGTCGGCGTGGCGCAGCTCGGCGACGTAGCGCCGCTTGGCCTCGGCGAACGCCTCGAACAGGTCGGCCGCCAGGCCCGGATGGGCGGCCAGCACGTCGTCGCGCACTACGACCAGATGGTTGATCGGGTAGAACCCCCGGCTGGTGAGGGCGGTCATGGCCGCCTGCTGGGGGTCGGGGATCAGGCTGGTCACCTCGTCGGAGTCGATGTCCGCGCCGATCACCGCGGCCAGCTCCCCGGAGGCCAGCAGATCCCCCAGCCCGGCGCCGGCCGGCGCCGGCACCACGTTGGCCGGCGGGCGGTACTGGGTCACGTGCTCGTCGCCGGACAGGACCCATGTCACCCGGTCCAGGTCCACGCCGTACTCCTCGGCCAGGATGCCCCGGGCCCACACCCCGGTGGTGACGGTGTAGCCCCGGTTGACGCCCACCGCCCGGCCCTCCAGGTCCTGGGGGCCGGAGATGCCGGCCGCCGGGTGGGTCTGTACGGCCCCGTGGTGCAGGCCCCGCCACAGGAACACGGGTAGGGCGGTGAAGCCGACCCCGAACGACTTGGCGCACAGGTAGGTGGTGATGGCCATCTCGCACACGTCGAACTCCAGCTCGCGGACCATGCGCCGGAAGGCGTGGACCAGCACCGGGACCTCCACGAAGTCCAGCTGGGCCGACGCCGGCCTGACGGTGCCGTCGGTGAGAGCCCGGTTGGCCCCCTGGGTCCGGGTAACGATGGTGAGCTTCGGTCCGTCGGCCGCCATGGCTCCTCCTTACACCAGGGGACTGTCCTGATAATGTCTGATAGCATACCTTTAGGTCGCAGACCGACGTTCAGGGGAGGGAATCACTGGTGCCCGACAAGGTGCTGGCGGCGGTCCGGACCGGACCGGCCACTACGGAGTTACGCGAGTTCGACATGCCCGAGGTGCCGGCGGACTCGGCCCTGCTCAAGGTGGAGGTGGCGGGGATCTGCGGCACCGACGTCAAGATGTACGCCAAACCTCCGTTCGCCGACCCGGTGATCATGGGTCACGAGAACGTCGGGGTGCTGGCCCGGGTCGGCCCGGAGTTCGCCGCCCGTCAGGGCGTGCAGGAGGGCGACCGGGTGTTCGTGGAGCACTACGTCCCGTGCCGGCGCTGCGCCTGGTGCCACCGGGGGGAGTACCGCCACTGCGAGGCCACCGACTGGCGCACCAACCGCGACGCCCGCCGCTACGGCTACACCTCGGCCGACAACCCGTTCCAGCTGTGGGGCGGCTTCTCCCAGTACCTGTACCTGCCGTGGAACGCGGTGCTGCACCGGGTGCCCGACACCGTCACCCCCGAACTGGCGGGGATCGTCACCCCCCTGTCCAACGGCATCGAGTGGGCGCTGTTCGACGCCGGTGTGGGCTACGACTCCACCGTCCTCATCCAGGGCCCCGGCCAGCAGGGTCTGTCCCAGGTGGTGGCCTGCAAGCAGGCCGGCGCCTCCCTGATCATCGTCACCGGCACCGCTCGCGACGGCGCCCGTCTGGAGCTGGCCAAGACCCTCGGCGCCGATCACGTGATCGACGTCACCTCGACCGACGCGGTCGAGGAGGTACGCCGCCTGACCGGAGGTCGGGGCGTGGACGTGGTGCTCGACTGCACCGCCGGCGCCGGTCCGGCCCCGGTCCTGATCGGCATCGACGCCCTCCGCCGGCGCGGGGGCACCATGGTGGTGCAGGGTGAGATGGCCAGCTTCCCGGACTTCCCCATCAAGACGGTGACCGAGAAGGCCATCACCATCAAAAGTGCCCGCGGCCACAGCTGGCGGGCGTGCGAGCTGGCCCTGGCCCAGCTGGCCTCCAACCGGTTCCCGCTGCACCTGCTCACCACCCACACCTTCGGTCTGGGCGACGTGGACCGGGCCATCCGGGCCGTCGGTGGCCAGGCCGAGGAGGGGGTCGTGCACGTGTCCCTGCTCCCGTGGGAAGGGCTGGGATCCTGAGCATCACCGACCCGAGCGGCCTGCCGCCGAGCGGGACGGTGGTCACCGGTGTGCGCCGGGCCCCCGCCGATCTGGTCGAGGGGCTGGGCCGCTGCGGGGTGGCCACCGTCCACGAGGCCCAGAACCGCTCCGGGCTCATGCACTCCCGGCTGCGACCGGTCTGGCCCGGAGCCCGTGCGGCCGGCACGGCGGTGACCGTAAGCGTCCCCCCGGGGGACAACTGGATGATCCACGTGGCCGTCGAGCAGACCGGGGAGGGCGACCTGCTGGTGGTGGCCCCCACGTCACCCTGCGGGGACGGCTACTTCGGGGAGCTCCTGGCGACGGCGCTGCAGGGCCGGGGGGTGCGGGGCCTGGTCATCGACGCCGGCTGCCGGGACGTGGCCCCCCTGGCCGAGATGGGCTTCCCGGTGTGGTCCCGGTGCGTGTCCGCCCGGGGGACGGTCAAGGAGACGCTGGGCAACGTCAATCTCCCGGTGGTCTGCGGGGAGCAGCTGGTGCGGGCCGGCGACGTGGTGGTGGCCGACGACGACGGGGTGGTGGTGGTCGAGCGCGACCGGGCCGGGGCGGTGCTCGAGGCCGCCGTGCGGCGGGAGGAGAAGGAGGCCCTGAGCCGTAAGCGCTACGCCGCCGGCGAGATCAGCCTGGACGTATCCGCCATGCGGGACGCGCTGGCCGCCCGGGGCCTCAGGTACGTGTCCGAGCAGGAGCTCCGCTGAGGGTGCGGGTCGTCGACTGCCACGGGCACTTCACCAGCGAACCCCCGCAGCTGGCCGAGTTCCGCCGCCGCCAGTTGGCCGCCCTCGACGCCGGGGACGGCCCCGCCCCCGACCTGCCTGCCATATCCGACCAGGAACTGGTGGACTGCATCAGCGCCAACCAGCTGCGGGTCATGGACGAGCGGGGCATCGACATGGTCCTGTTCTCGCCCCGGGCCTCCGCCATGGGCCACCACGTGGGCGACCAGGAGACCGGCCGGGCGTGGACCCGGCTCTCCAACGACCTGGTGCGCCGGGTGTGTGACCTGTTCCCGGACCGGTTCGCCCCGGTGTGCCAGCTCCCCCAGACGCCCGGCGGCGACCTGGGCGCCCCGATCGCCGAGCTGCGCCGCTGTGTAGAGGCCGGTTTCGTGGCCGCCAACATCAATCCGGACCCGTCCGGGGGGAACTGGACCGGGCGGCCGGTCACCGACCCCTACTGGTTCCCGCTGTTCGAGGCGATGGAGGAGTTGGAGGTTCCCGGCATGATCCACGTGTCGGGATCCTGCAACCCGAACTTCCACGCCCTGGGCGCCCACTACCTCAACGCCGACACCACCGTGTTCATGCAACTGCTGGAAGGCGACCTGTTCGGACGGTTCCCGGGCCTGCGGTTCGTCATACCCCACGGCGGGGGCGCCGTGCCGTACCACTGGGGCCGCTACAAGGGCCTGGCCGCCCGGTTCGACCGGCCGCCCATCGACACCCACCTGATGGGCAACGTGTTCTTCGACACGTGCGTCTACCACCGGCCTGGGGTGGAGCTGCTCTTGAAGGTCGTCCCCACGCCCAACGTGCTGTTCGGGTCCGAGATGCTGGGCGCGGTCCGCGGGGTCAACCCCGAGACCGGCTCCGGTTGGGACGACACACGGCTCTACGTGGAGAGCCTGGGCCTCCCGGAGGAGACCCGGGCGGCGCTCTACGAGGGGAACGTCCGCCGGGTGTACCCCCGCCTCGATCGCCGGTTGCGGGAACAGGGTCGATGACCGGGCCGGAACCGGTGGCGGTGGCCGCCGACCACAACGGGGTGGCCCTGAAGCGGGAGATCGTCGACTGGCTGACGGCCCGGGGCCACCCGGTGCACGACTGCGGGGTGGACCGCGACGACCAGGTGGTGGACTACCCGAGCCTGTGTGCCGCCGTCGGAAGGGCGGTCACCACCGGCGCCGCCCGCTTCGGGCTGGTCATCGGGGGCAGCGGGTCCGGGGAGACCATCGCCTGCAACAAGATCCGGGGGATCCGGGCCACCCTGTGCCACACCCGCTTCGTCACCGAGATCGCCCGGGCCCACAACGACGCCAACGTGATGGTCATAGGAGCGAAGGTCGTCAGCCCCGCCGACGCCCGGGAACTGCTGGGCGTGTGGCTGTCCACCCCGTTCAAGGGCGGCCGCCACCAGGACCGGGTCGACCAGATAGCCAGGCTCGAACGGGGCGAGGGGCTGGACCCCCGGAGCTAGCCGCCCGCCCGGGCCAGGAACTCCAGCATCCGGCCCTGGACCAGCGTCTCGTCCTGGTCCTCCACGGCCACGTCCACGTACTCCGGGTGGGGCAGGCACTCCTCCAGGTAGCGGGCCGCCGACGTGGCGTGGGAGTCGTCCCGGCCGGGGAATATGAGGGCCGGGACCGGCATGGCCATCAGCTCCTCGGGTTCGGCTCCCGACACGGTGTCCCGGTCGAACATGGTGCGGGCCGTGCCGGCCACGATGCGGGCGTGGACCCGGGCGTCCACGCCGGTGTAGCGGCCGGCGAAGCGGGGATCGCGGCGCAACACGGCGGCCCACGGCCCGAGCCGCGGGTCCGAGGAGAACGTACCGTCGGTGGCGGCGGCCAGCTCGGCCACCGCGGCCGGGCCGTGCTCCTCCAAGAAGGCCTGGTGACGGGCGAAGCGGCTGTGCTGGGCCAGGCGGTAGCGGGGGCCGCCCGCCGGCGAGAACAGGATCAAAGACCGCACCGAGTCGGGGTGGCGCCGGGCCAGGGCCAGGGCGACCGAGCAGCCGGCGCAGCCCCCCAGGACGTGGGCCGGCCCCAACCCCAGGTGGTCGAGCAGCCCTCTCGCCTGTGTGGCGTAGGCGTCCCAGCCGAGAACCTCCAGCCGGCCGCCCGACCCGCCCGACTCCCGGCGGTCGAAGATGACGCAGGTGAAGCGGGCCGACAGGTGCTTCACCATCTGCAGCTCCCGGTAGCGCCCGAACGACGACCAGTTCTCCATGGTGGCGTTGAAGCCGCCCGGGGAGAGCATGAGCAGCGGCGGCCCGGCGCCGACCACGTCGAAGCTGGTGGGGATCCCGTCGATGTCGGCTACCGGCACGGCGGCCGCCTCGGGCGGGTGGTCATCTCGGTCCCTGCCCCCGGATGTGGCGGCCGGCCCGGACGTCCTCGGCGAGGGCGCGCAGCGCGTCGTAGGCCACCTGACCCACGTTGGCGTAGGTGTCGGGCGGCGAGTCGATGGCCGCGGCCGTGTAGCCGATGGCGGCGTTGGCCATGCGGATCCGCCCGTCCAGCCACGGACCGCCGCCGAAGCCTCCCAGCACCGGGATGGCCACCGCCTCGACCACCCGGGGGCCGACCACCGGACCGGAGTTGGTGAAGTCGATCAGGGCCGCCCCGGCTTCCTCCAGCCGTTTGGCCTGGCGTACCAGTTCGTCGGCCATGGCGTCGGGCACCTCGGCCCCCGGCTTCGACGCGCTGGCGTAGTCCACCCCGTGGCGGAGCGCCGTCTGGGGGGTCACCCCGAACTGTGCGAACACCGGGATCCCGGCCCGGGTGACCGCCTCCACCGCCTCGGGGAAGTCCGCCGCCCCGTCCAGCTTCACCATGTCCGCCCCCGCCTCTTTGACCAGGCGGACGGCGGTGGCCACCGCGGTGGCGGTGCCCTCCTGGAGCGGCCCGAACGGGAAGTCACAGCTGACCAGGGCCCGCTCCACCCCGCGCCTGACGGCCCGGCACACGGTCAGCATCTCCTCCAGGGTCACCTCCA
The DNA here is from genome assembly GCA_035702985.1 of Acidimicrobiales bacterium. Taxonomy (GTDB): domain Bacteria; phylum Actinomycetota; class Acidimicrobiia; order Acidimicrobiales; family Palsa-688; genus JAKAXG01. Next base: position 23,253 of record DASSZD010000001.1, on the reverse strand, counting down.
GCGGGTTGGACCGACCCCACAGGTTCACGCCGACCGAGTCGCCGATCGACACGATCTCGACGCCCACCCGGTCGGCGATGCGGGCCATCTGGTAGTCCCACGCCACCACCCCTACGGTCTTGCGGCCGGAGGCCTTCATGGCCCGCAGGGTCTCGAGGGTCACCTTCTGCGTTTCGTGGTCCACCGAACTCCTCTCGCCGGCTGCCGGGGGCCGTCAGGCCCTGAGGTCGCTGAGTATGTCGGCCAGGTCCAATGGGGTCTCCGACGCCATCAGCATGGCCGTCTGGTCCCGCAGGGCCGACACCGCGCCGGCCCGCTCCAGGGGCCGGCCGACCACCAGGCCGAAGGTCGGGATGCGGCTCCGGCCGCACACCCGGCCCACGGCGGCAGCGGTGGAGCGGTCGAGTTGGGGGGTGGCGACCAGGATCACCAGGTCGCTCCCCTCCACCGCCGCCCCGGCCCCGCCCCATCCGGGGTCACCGGCGGCGTTGTAGAACCGGACGCGCTCGGACACCTCCGGGGCGGCACCGGCGGCGATGTGCTCGGCGCCCCGGTCCAGGGCGATGACCGTGGTGCGGCGGGTCTCGTCGATGGGCCGGTCGATCCGGAAGCGGGCTTCGGCCGCGGTGGCGGCGACGGCGCAGGAGCTGGCCAGTACCGGTCGCCTCGCCACGGCCGCCACTCAGACCGATACGTGGGCCACGCCGGGCCGGGCCACCGCCACCTCGTCGGTGACCTCCGTGAACGGCTGCTCCCGGGGCAGGACGATGGCGAACGACCGCACCCGGTGGTGGGCCGGGTCCACCCCGGGCGGCACCGCCCCCCCGTCCCTCAGGGCCAGCACCGCGTTCCTGAGCATGTGGCGGGCCTTCATGATGCCGGCGTCGGTGGCCACCAGCCGCTCCTTGGTCCGGTCGACGATCGGGCCCATGCTCTCCTGGACCGAGGCGTCCTGGATGGCGATGCCCTTGACCCCCGAGAAGGAGTCACCCCGCTTCTGGCCTTCCCGGTCCATCAGGTAGTCGTTGTCCTTGTTGGCGAGCGGGCGGTACGTCCCGGGCACGTACTCGCAGTGCACCCCGTGACCGTCGATCATGGCCTGCCGCTCGGCGGCGGTCAGCGCCCGGGTGGGGTGGTAGTCGAAGGTGAAGACCCAGCAGTTCTCGTCGTCGATGGGGATCCAGAAGTGCCCGTGCACGGGGTGGTCGGCCCGGGGCGGCACCATGGTGAAGGTCGGCATGACCCATGGCGTCACCCGCCAGTAGTAGTGGCCGTCGTCGGCGTTGCGCCGGGCGGCCACGAACAGGCCCCCTTCGTTCTCCACCACCTCGAAATGGGGCCGGAGATCCTTGAGGTTGTACTCGTTGCCCTTCGAACCCTTGAACAGCGGGTCGTCGCGCAGGCCCGACGAGTGCAGGAACGATACGTGGCTGGAGTCGATGCCACCCTCGAGGGCCTGCAGCCAGTTGCACTCCTGCCACCGTTTGGACGTGTAGCTCTGCTCCTCGGGGACGGTGACGAACTCGTATTCGGGCACGGGCGGCTGGTGCTCCGGCGGTCCCATGTAGGTCCACAGGACCTCACCGATCTTGACCAACGGGTAGGCCGTCAGCTTCACCCGGGTGCAGAAGGTGCTCCCCTCCGGTTCGGAGGGCACCTCGATGCACTGGCCGGTGACGTCGAACTTGAAGCCGTGGTAGGCGCAGCGCAGCCCGCCCTCCTCGTTGCGCCCGAACCACAGCGATGCACCGCGGTGGGCGCAGAACTCGTCGATGAGCCCGTAGCGGCCGTCGGAGTCGCGGAAGGCGATCATCCGCTCGGACAGCAGCTTGACCCGCACCGGCGGGCAGTCGTCCTCCGGGAGCTCCTCGGCCAGCAGGGCCGGGATCCAGTAGCGCCGGAACAGGTCGCCCATGGGAGTACCGGGCCCGGTGCGGGTGAGGAGTTCGTTGTTGGCGTGGGTGAGCATCGTCCTACCTTCCGGGGGTCAGTCTTCGACCAGATTGATGGCGCGGGCGGGGCAGTCCAGGGCAGCCGCTTCGACCGCGGCGCGCATCTCGGCCGGCGGATCGCCCTGCAGCACCCGGACCACCATCGACTCCTCGGGTATCTCGAAAACCTCCGGGGCGTCGGCCACACAGTTCGCGTACCCGAGGCACTTGTCGAGGTCGACCGTCACACGCACGGCATCTCCGTTTCCGATTCAGACCGGTGGCCCCCCTGGGCCGGTCCCGGGTTGGTCCCGTTGGTACGACCATCATACCACCGGCCTCCGGCCCCGACTCAACAGACCGATTTGGGGCGGGCCGGGCACCGTACTTCACCACGTCTGCCGGCGCACAACTAGCATCGAGACGGTGCAGCCTGGTACGCCCCCGGGGGGACCCAACACGCTCGATCTGTTCACGCCTGTGGCCCAGGGGCGGATCTCGGAGATGATCGCCGACCAGATCCGGGCGCTGGTCCGATCCGGTCGCCTGGGACCGGGCGACCGCCTACCGTCCGAACGAGACCTGTGCCAGCAGTTCGGGGTCAGCCGGGTCACCGTCCGCGACGCCCTCCGCCTGCTCGAGGGGGCCGGCCTGATCGACACCCGCGTCGGGGCCCGGGGCGGGGCGTTCGTGCGGGTGCCCACCGGGACCCAGATCGGCGAGGGCATAGCCGACATGGTCACCATGGCCGCGCTGCACGCCGACGAGGTGACCGAGGCCCGCCTGGTGCTCGAGGTCGGCATCGTGGGGCTGGTCTGCGAGCGGTCCGGCGAGGAGGACCTGGCCGCCCTGCGGGAGATCTGCGACCGTTCGGCCCAGGCGGTGGCCGAGGGCCGCTACGACGTGAGCTACTCGGCCGAATTCCACACCCGCTTCGCCCGGGCCGCCCACAACCGGGCCCTGGACCTGCTGGTGGCGTCGTTCCAGGTGCCGTTGCGGCACTCCCTGGAGGAGGCCAAGGCGGTCGACCCGAAGATGGGCAAGCGGGGCGTGGCCGAGCACTACGAACTGGTGGAAGCCGTGTCCCACCGCGACGCCGAGCAGGCCCGGAGCATCATGTCCCGCCATCTGGGCCGCACCGCCCGGCGGGTGGGGGCGCCCGCCGCGAAGACCGCCCGGAAGCCGGCGGCCCGGGCCCGCAAGTCGGCCGATTAGCCGACCGCCGGCCCGGTCCGGCGTAATGGTCTGGCCATTGACAATGGACTGTCCATTCGCTTAACTGACGCCCGTTACGGGGGGAGGTGGGAAGAACACGCCTTCTCCCGGATCGTCCGGGCGCCGGTACCGGCGACCCACCAGTCCAGGCGCCAGTAGACCCGGGAGGCCGGCCATTTCCACCAAGACGACCACCAAACAGTCCCACTACTGGGTACAGAAGCAGAGGCGGGCGGACTTCATCGAGCAGTGGCGGTCCAACCACCGCACCGTGGTGCGCACCGAGGACGCCGTGCTGGAGGAAACAGCCCGCGGCACCCGCCGGGGCGTGTACGTGGGGGCCGACGGCGGCCGGCCCACCCGGTCCATGGACGCCACCGTCCACGAGATCGACCCGGGCCGGGTCAGCACCGTCCACCGCCACTCGTGGGACGCCATGATGCTGTGCGTGGGCGGCTGGGGGTGGACCGAGATCGACGGCCAGCGCATCGAGTGGGGCCCGGGTGACTCGCTGCACCTGCCCGCCTGGGCCTGGCACCGCCAGGGTAACGACGGCGACACCGTCGCCCGCTTCGTCAGCTTCTCCTCGGAGCCGATGCTGGAGACCATGGGCATGGCCGTGCTCGACGACGCCGGTCACGCCGACGCCTCCGAACTGCCGCCCCGGCCCCCCTTCATCGACCAGGTGCCGGGGGAGGACGCCTACGCGAGACGGGTGCGGAGGCTGGCCACCGATCAGACCGCCCGGCGCTCCGGCCGCCTGCACACCAGCTGGGACGACCTCGAGATGCTCCCCACCCCGCGGGGCACCCGCACCACGTTCCTGCTCGACCGGGCCATCGGCTACCAGGCCTCGGGGATCACCATGGCCATGTTCGAGATCGGCCCGGGGCGGGCCCAGTCCATGCACCGCCACCCGGGCGAGGCGTGGCTGTACGTCCTCGACGGCGAGGGCCACTCCTACATGGGCCCCGAGCCGGAGGGAGGCGAGGACCATCCGTGGCGCAAGGGGGACCTGATCATCGTCGATCACTTCCTGTGGCACCAGCACTTCAACGACAGCGCCGAGCGGACCGCCCGGGTGGTCCGGGTCCACATGTTCGACAGCCTCCTCGAGACCATGCGGGCGCTGTGCGACCCGCTGGTCCTGTTCGAGGAGCCCCCCGACCACATCCGGGACCGCCAGGCCGGTGACCCCACCACCGTCGACTGGCCCGACCTGCCCCGGCCCACGTGGCCGTGAGAGGCCCGGCGTGAGCGTCGACGGTCTGCCCCGCGGGGTCAGGTCCTTCGTCACCCTGCCGGCCCATGAGCACGAGGACTACTGGGACTCCATCGTGGTGCCGCCGGAGGTGAAGGACCGGCTCCTCGGCAGCGCCCTGCTGGCCCTGCTGCACGGCAGGAAGCTGGCCTCGGCCGCACCGGCCTGCGCCCTCAACGGGCTGATCGTCCTGGCCGGCCCCCCCGGGACCGGCAAGTCCACCCTGGCCCGGGGTCTGACCCGCATGGCGGCCGACACCCTGCGCGACTCGGGCTCGACCGCCGTACTGGAGATCGACGCCCACGCCCTGCCCAGCGAATTGCTCGGCGAGAGCCAGCGCAACGTGGTGCGGCTCCTGAGGGACTCGGTGCCGGAACTGGCCCGGCGGGGCCGCCACGCCATGGTGGTGATCGACGAGGTGGAGAGCTTCGCCATCGACCGGCGGTCCGCTTCCTTCGAGACCAACCCGGTGGACGTGCAGCGGGCCACCGACGCCGTGCTGGAAGGTATGGACCACCTGCGCGCCGAGCTGCCCGGCGTGGTGTTCGTGACCACCACCAACTTCCCCGGAGCGGTGGACGAGGCGTTCCTGTCCCGGGCCGATCTGGTGACGGAGCTGGCCCTGCCGGACGCCCCGACCCGGCAGGAGATCCTGCGCCGGGCCCTGACCGACCTGCTGCCGGTGTGGCCCGGCCTGCGGGACCTGGCCGCCGACGAGGCGCTGCTGACCGAGCTGGCCCTGGCCAGTGACGGCTGGGACGGGCGGGCCCTGCGCAGGCTGCCGCTCGCCGCCGCGGCGGCCGACCCGGACCTGGCCCGCGACCCGGGACGACTCAGCGCCGACGGGCTGCGGGCCGCCATGAAGTCATGACCGTCTCGCCCGCACCCCCCGAAGGGACGGCGCCGGCCGCCGACTGGGGCCCGGACCGGCTGCGGCTGCCGGGGCTGGGCCCCGCCACCCGGAGCCTGGTGACCGGAGGGGCCGGCGCCATCGGCCGGCGCTGCGCCGAGCGCCTGCTCGGGCTGGGAGCCTCGGTGGCCATCATGTCCCGCTCCGCCGAATCGGTCGAGGCGACGGTCGGTTCCCTCGGTCGGGCCGGCACCGCCGGCCGGGTCCTGGGTGAGGCCGGCGACGTCGGGTCCGAAGCCGACGTGCGCCGGGTGGTGGCCCGGCTGGAGCAGGAGTGGGGCGGCCTGGACCTGGTGGTCCACTGCGGCGCGGTGGGCGACGACAGCCCCCTGGCCGACCTGGACCAGGCCCGGATCAACGCCCTTCTGTCCACCAACGTGGCCGGGACGCTGCTGGTGGCCAAGGCGGCGGCCGGGATCATGGGCCCCGGATCGAGCATCGTCAACGTGGCGTCGGTGATGGCCCACCGGGTGTGGCCGGAGCGCTCCCTGTACGCCACCTCCAAGGCGGCGGTGGTGCACGCCACCCGGGCGCTGGCCGCCGAGCTCGGGCCCCGGGGGATCCGGGTCAACTCGGTCAGCCCCGGGAACACCCCGACGGTGCTGACCGCGCTCGACGACCGCCCCGGCCAGGGCCAGCCCGCCTCGCCGGGCGGGTCGGCGGCCCGCATCCCGCTCCGGCGACGGGGCGAACTCGACGATTACGTGGGCCCGGTGCTGTTCCTGGCCTCGGACCTGGCCGCGTACACCACCGGGGTGGACATCGTGGTCGACGGCGGGCTGATAGCCCTGCGACCCTGATGACCGCCAGCCACCAAGAAGGGGGAGCCTGATGGCCGTTACCACCGGCGCCGGACGACTGGACGGACGGGACAAGGCCACCGGCGCCACCCGCTACGTCGCCGATCTGGTCCTGCCAGGGGTTCTGCACGTGGCGGTGGTGCGCAGCCCGCTGCCCCACGCCGAGATCGGCGCCGTGGACGGCACGGCCGCCGCCGCCGCTCCGGGTGTGGTCGGGGTGTTCACCGCCGCCGACATCGGCTCGCCCCACTTCGGCCGGCGGGTCATGGACGCCCCGGTGCTGGCCGTGGACCGGGTCCGCTACGTGGGGGAGCCGGTGGCCGCCGTGGTGGCCGACACCAGGCGCCACGCCGAGAGGGCCGCCGCCCTGGTGGAGGTGGAGTACCGGGAGCTGCCGGTGGTGGCCTCGGCCGCCGAGGCGACCGCAGCCGCCGCGCCCGACGTGCACGACGCGCCGTGGGACTACCCGGGGGCGGTGGTGAAGCAGGGCGACGGGCCCAACCTGCAGTCGGTCGTCCGCCACGGCGACGAGGACGCCACCGCCGCCGCGCTGGCCTCGGCGCCGGTGGTGGTGGACGCCGTCTACACCACGCCCGCCGGCCACCAGGGCTACCTGGAGCCCCAGGGCTGCGTGGCCCGGGTCGGGCCGGACGGCCTGGTCGAGGTGTGGATCAACAACAAATCGCCCTACCGCCTGGTCGGCCAGCTGGCCGCCTCCCTGGGGTTGGAGCCGGACCGGATCGTGGTCCATCCGGTGCCCATCGGCGGCGACTTCGGCGGCAAGGGATCGCCCATGGCCGCCCCGCTGTGCGTGAGCCTCAGCCGCCTGACCGGCCGCCCGTGCCGCCTCGTGCTTCGCTACTCCGAGGATCTCAGCTCCACCAACCCCCGGCACCCGACGACCATGAGGGTCCGTCTGGGGGCGGATCGGGACGGCCGGTTGCTGGCGCTGCGTTTCGACTCCCTGGCCGACGGGGGGGCCTACGCGGCGTTCAAGCCCATCGCCAGCGTCAACCTGCACGGGATGGTGGAGGCCGGCAGCCCGTACCGGCTCCCGCACCGCTACATCGAGTCGCGCATCGCGTACACCACCACCGTCCCCAAGGGCCACGCCCGGGCCCCCGGCGCCCCGCAGGCCACCTTCGCGGTGGAGTCGGCCATGGACGAGCTGGCCGCCCGGCTGGGCATGGACCCGGTGGAGCTGCGCCGGCGCAACGTGCTCGTCGACGGCGACCCCAACCCGGACGGGGTGGTGTGGGCCGAGGCCCGAGGCCGGCAGGTGCTCGACGCCGCCGTGACCGCCCTGCGGCCCCGGGCGGTGCCGGCCGGCTGGCGGCACGGATGGGGCATCAGCCTCTACGACCGGGCCACCGCCCCCGGCCAGACCAGCCTCCGCCTGCGCGACGACCCCGACCGCCCCGGCGTGGTCGCCGAGGTGCCGATACCGGAGACCGGCACCGGCAACCACACGGTGGTGAGGGAGGGCCTGGCCCGGCTCCTCGGGCTGGACCGGGACCTGGTGAGGGTGGTCCACGTGCCGACCTCGGACCTGCCCGGCGACGCCGGCGTGGGCGGCAGCCGGGTCACCGCCAGCCTGAGTGAGGCGGTTGAGCGCGCCGCCGCCGCCTGGGCCGCCCGCACCGACCGGGAGCCGGTGATGGTGACCCTCGACGCCGGCGGTGACAGCACCCGGGTCACGTCTTTTTCCGCCCAGATAGCCCAGGTCGCCGTCGACCCCGAGACCGGCCAGGTGAGGGTCCTGGAGGTCATCAGCGCCCTGGACGTGGCCGAGGTGGTCAACCCGGCCGCCCACCGCATGCAGATCGACGGCGGCACAGCCATGGGGTTCGGTTTCGCCGTCCTCGAGGACCTCAGGATCGAGGACGGCCAGGTCTGGGCCGGCAACCTCGGGGACTTCCGCATGCCGACCGCCCACGACCTGCCCCAGTTGACCACCGTCCTGGTGCCCGGGGGCAAGGGCGTGGGCGCCCTCAACGTCAAACAGATCGGAGAGCTGACCAACGTGCCCACCGCGGCCGCCATCGCCAACGCCGTCGCCGCCGCCACCGGGGCCCGGGTCCGGTCCGTCCCGGTGACGGCCGAGGCAGTGCTCTCGGCCATGGAGGTGGCCGGGTGAAGATCTCGCTCAACCTCAACGGCGAGCAGGTCTACGCCGACGTCGAGGCGGACTCGCTGCTCCTCGACACCCTGAGAGACCAGCTCGGCCTGACCGGCACCAAGGAGGGCTGCGGCGTCGGCGTGTGCGGCGCCTGCAGCGTCCTGGTCGGCGGCAACCCGGTCAGTTCCTGCCTCTACCTGGCCGCCATGGCGGACGGAGCCGACGTGTGGACGGTCGAGGGCCTCACCGCCTCCGACCCGGATCTGGCCGACGCCTTCGTGGAGTGCGAGGGGATGCAGTGCGGCATATGCACCCCGGGCCAGGTGGTGGCCGCGGCCGCCCTGCGCCGGCACCACCCCGGCGCCTCACCAGAGGAGATCCGGCGGTGGATGTCCGGGAACCTGTGCCGGTGCACCGGCTACGGCACCATCATCGAGGCGGTGGAGCGTTATGTCGGCCGTGACTGAGTTCCTGGCCCCCGACACCGTGGAGGCGGCGATCGCCGCCCTGGCCGGGGACGACGAGGCGGTGGCGGTCGGCGGGGCGACGGCCCTGTCGCTGATGATGAAGGAGGGCCTGCTGTTCCCGTCCCGCCTGGTGTGGCTGGGCCGGATCCCGGGGTGGGACTCGATCACCGCCGCCCCCGGTATGGTCCGCATCGGCGCCGGGGTCACCCTGGCCGACCTGGCCGGCTCGGAGTCCGTCCGCCGGGCGCTGCCCGCGGTGGCCGCCGCCGCCGGCACCGCCGCCAACCCCCGGGTCCGCTCGGTCGCCACCGTCGGCGGCCACCTGGCCCACGCCGACCCCCGCCAGGATCTGCCCCCCGTACTGCTGGCGGCCGGTGCGGTGGCGCTGGTCAGCGGTCCGGGCGGAGACCGGCGGGTGCCGGTGGACGACCTGCTGGTGGGCTTCTACGAGACGTCGCTGGCGGCCGCAGAGGTCATCACCGCGGTCGAGGTCCCCCTGACCCCCGGCTCCCGGCAGGTGTACGCCCGGTTCAACCCCGGTAGCGCCGACGACTACCCGACCGTCGGGATCGCGGTGCACGTCGAACTCGGCCCCGACGACACGGTGGCCTCCGTCCGGGTGGCCGCCGGCGGGTGCGCCAGCCGGGCGGTGCTGCTGCACGAGGCGGCCGCGGTGATCCGGGGTCGCTCGCCGTCGGCGCTGGACCTGCCGGCCGTGCAGGCGGCCGTCGAGGCGGAGATCCCCGTGGTCGGCGACCACCGGGGAGCGGAGTCGTACAAGCGGCGGGTGGCCGGGGTGTGGGCCCGGCGGGCCGTGGCCGGCGCCGTCGGGGATGCGGGTCCCCTCCTGGGTCAACCCGTCGCAGTGGTATAAGATCAGCCCATTAGTCAGTAACCAAGGGGGATGGTATGACGAACCAAGGACAGATGGCCGCCGAGGCCTGGCGGCGCGCCGAGTACACCAACGAGTGGGTGGAGCTTGACGACCGCATCGACCTGCTGGAGCTGCCGCGGGCCATCGCCGCCGCCGTGGTCCATCACGACCGGCCGACGACAGCCCTGGTGGTGGACGTCGCCTCCGGGCCGGGCACCTTCCTGTCGGTGTTCCTCGACGAGTTCCCCACCGCCCGGGGGGTGTGGCAGGACGCCTCCGACAGCATGCAGGCCCACGCAGTGGAGCGCCTGGCCCGCTTCGACGAGCGGGTCACGTTCAAACCGGGGGACATGACCGACCTGGCCGGGTGCGGCATCCCCTCCGGGGTCGACGCCATCGTGACCTCCCGGGCGGCTCACCACCTGGACCGGGACGGCCTGCACGCCTTCTACGCCGAGGCGGCGTCTTTGCTGGCCCCGGGCGGCTGGCTGGTCAATCTGGACCACATCGGTCCCGCCGACGTGTGGGACAAGCGCCTCAGGGCGGTGCGGCCCCGCTTCGCCGGCAACGCCGGGACCGAGAAGCCCCACCACCACAACTATCCGCTCACCAGCGTCGACGACCACCTGGCCGGCTTCCGGGCCGCCGGGATCACCGACGTGGAGATCACATGGAGGGCGTTCTACACGTGCCTGTTCATGGGTCGCAAGGACTCGTGATGGGAGGCCCGTCTTGACCACCGCACTGGCCGCCGTGTCCGACGGCCCGGGCAGCACCGCCGTCCGGGAGTTCACCCTGCCCGACCCGGCGCCCGGGGCCGGCTGGCTGCGGGTCGAGGCCACCGGGGTGTGCGGCAGCGACGCCCACCTGCAGACCCGTACGGCCGGCCCGACCATCCTGGGCCACGAAATAGTGGGCCGGGTGGACCGCCTCAGCCCCGAGGCGGCGGAGCGGTGGGGCCTGGCCGAGGGCGAGCTGCTCATGCTGGAGGAGTACCTGCCCTGCGGCCACTGCAGCTGGTGCCGGACCGGTGACTTCCGGCTGTGCGACTCCACCGACCTGCACCTCGGGCAGGCGGTGCTGCGCTACGGGATGACCCCGGTGAACGTGGAGCCGGCGCTCTGGGGTGGGTACGGGCAGTACCTCTACCTGCACCCCCGGATGGTCTTCCACCGGGTGCCCGCCGGGGTGGCCGCCCACCACGCCCCTCTGGCCCTGCCCCTGTCCAACGGCTTCGAGTGGGTGGTCCAGGAGGGCCGGGCCGGTCCCGGCCAGACGGTGGTGGTCATCGGTCCGGGCCAGCAGGGGCTGGCCTGCGTGGTCGCCGCCAAGGAGTCGGGGGCGGACCTGGTGGTCAGCGTGGGCCTGTCACGCGACCAGGACAGACTCAAGATGGCCTCCCTGCTGGGAGCCGACATCACCGTCGACGCCGACCGGGAGTCGCTGATCGACGTGGTGCGCCAGGCCACCGGCGGTCGTATGGCCGACCTGGTCGTGGACGCCGCCGCCGGTAACGCCGCCACCCTCAACCAGGGGATCTCGCTGCTGCGCAAGCGGGGGGTGCTGGTCTGCGCCATAGGCCGGGGCCCGGTCGAAGTGGACATGCACATGGTGAGGACCCGGGCCATCACCCTGCGGGGCCTGCGCGGCCACAGCTGGGCGTCGGTGGAGTGGGCCCTGCAGCTGCTGGCGTCGGGCCGGCGTCCCTACAGCGACCTGTCGGCCGGGACCCTGCCCCTCACCCAGGTCGACGAGGCCATCCGCCGGACCGCCGACGGCGACGTGATGCACGTGAGCGTCGACCCCTGGGCGGTGTGAGGCCCCGGTGATCCTGGTCACCGGCGGGATGGGGTTCATCGGCCTGCACACCGCCCACCGCTTGGCGGAGGCCGGCGAGAGCGTGCTCATCACCCGGTTCCGCCGGTCCCGCACCCCGGAGTTCCTGGACCCGTACCTGGAGTCGGGGCGGGTCCAGGTCACCGCCATGGACGTCTCGGATCCGTTCTCGGTGCTGGAGGCCATGGCCGCTCACCGGGTCACGAGCGTGCTGCATCTGGCCGTGCCCGGTCTGGGCGCCGACCCGGTCGGGCGGGAGATCGAGGTCAACGTGGGGGGCCTGCGCAACGTCCTGGAATCGGCCCGGGCGCTGGGCGTCCGCCGGGTGACCATGGCCAGCTCGGTGGCCGTGTACGCCGGCGTCGGCGACGGACCCTGGAGAGAGGACGACCCGCTGCCGGTGGCGTCCCCGAGCGCCACCTCCGCGTTCAAGAAGGCGGAGGAGATCCTGGCCCTCCACTACGCCGAGCGGACCGGCACCGACGTGTGCTGCGTGCGGATCGGGGTCGTCTACGGGCCGCTGTACCACTCGCTCAGCAACCTGCCCAGCCGCCTGGCCCATGCGGCCGTGCGGCCCGGCACCCAGCTGCCGCCCCGGCCGTCGGTCCCGGGGGCCCGACGGGACCTGGCCGATCTGATCTACGTCCGCGACTGCGCCGCCGCCCTGCGGCTGGTGCACCTGGCCGAAGCCCGCCGGAAGGTCTACAACCTGGGCGGCGGCCGGGCCGTGCCGGACTCCGACGTGGCCGCCGCCGTGGCCCGGGCCGTGCCCGGATGGGTCGCTCCCGAGCCCGGCCCCGACGCCGTCGGCGACGACGGGCCGAGATACATGGACCTGACGGCCATCGCCGAGCTGGGGTTCGAGCCGCGGTACAGCCTCGACGAGGGAGTGGCGGACTACGTCGAATGGCTGCGCGACCATGACCTCTGATCTGGCCGCCGTCGGGGCCGCGCCCGGGGGCCGGGGCCCCGCCGGCGCGGCGTGGTTCGACCCGCTGACCCCTCCTCCGGCCGGGGACGGGCCCACGGTCCGGATGGGCGCCGACCTGGCCGGAGCGCTCGGCGTGGAGCCCGGGACAGTGGTGCGGCTGTCGTTCGAGGGACGCACGGCCCTGGTCCGGGTGGCCCTGTCCGACACCATCCCGGCCGGCGCGCTGGCCGTCGATCCGGCCACCCGGTCCGATCTGCGGCCCTTCCCCTACGACCCGCTGGAGGTCAGCCCGGCGGACCTGCCCGACGCCGTCTCGGTCACCGTGGCCGGGGCCGCCGACGGCGACCAGCTGGAGGGCGCCGTCCGGCGCGCCGTGGCCGGCCGCTGGCCGGTGGCGGCGGGGGCCGGCCTGGACCTGGGCGGGGAGGTACGGCTCCGGGTGACCGGCGCCGAGCCGGCCGAGGCGGCCATGGGACCGGCCACCGAGGTGGTCCTCGACCCCCACGCCGGCCAGGGCCACGGCCGGGGTTTCGCCGACCACACCCACGGAGGTCCGGCGGCGGCCGGAGCGGGCGGCCGGACCGGACCCGCCTTCGACGACGTGGGAGGGCTGGGAACCCAGATCGCCGCGGTGCGGGAACTGGTGGAGCTCCCCCTGGTCCGCCCCGACGTGTACGAGCACCTGGGAGTGACCGCCCCCCGCGGCGTGCTGTTCTGCGGGCCGCCGGGCACCGGCAAGACCCTGACCGCCCGGGCGGTGGCCAACGAGGTCGACGCCCGCTTCTACCGCATCAGCGGCCCGGAGGTCGTGGGCAGCTACAGCGGCCAGACCGAGGAGAACCTGCGCCGCCTGTTCGCCGAGGCCGAGCGCACCGCCCCCTCGGTCATCCTGGTCGACGAGATCGATGCCCTGGCCCCGTCCCGGCGGATGGCGTCCACGCTGTCGGACACCCGTTCGGTGGGCCAGCTCCTGGCCCTCATGGACGGCCTGCGCGACGCCGCCGGGGTGGTGGTGATCGGCACCACCAACCAGGTGGAGGCCCTGGACCCGGCCCTGCGCCGCCCCGGCCGCTTCGACCGGGAGCTGTACTTCCCGACGCCGTCCGCCGACGAGCGGCTGCGGATACTGCGGGTGCACCTGCGCCGGATGCCCCTCTCCCGGGCGGCGGCTGCGGCGGCGGCCGACGTGGCCCGGGCGGCCCACGGTTTCGTCGGCGCCGATCTGATGGAACTGGCCCGGGAGGCGGCTCTCGCCGCCCTGCGCCGGGCGGCGGCCGGAGCCGATCCGAGCCGGGCCGACCCGGAAACGGTGGTGGTGGAGGAGGACGACCTGCGGGCCGCCCTCACCGCGGTGCGCCCGGCGGCGCTGCGGCAGTCCCTCCTCACCGAGTCCACCGCCCGCATGGCCGACCTGGGCGGGCTGCACACGGCCAAGCAACGGCTGCTCGACATCGGCCGCCTGACGCTGCGCAGCCGGACCGGTCCGGTGGTCGGTGTCCTGCTGGAAGGGCCGCCCGGCACGGGTAAGTCCTCGCTGGCCCACGCCCTGGCGTCCGAGCTGGGCATCAACCTGATGGTGGTGCGCGGCCCCGAGCTGTACTCGCAGTGGCTGGGCGAGTCGGAAGAAGGCGTGCGCCGGGTCTTCTCGGTCGCCCGGCGCACCGCGCCGGTGGTCCTGGTGCTCGACCAGCTGGACGTGCTGGCACCCAGCCGGGAGGTCAGCGGCGGCGATCCCACCCGGGCGTCGCAGCGGGTGGTGGGCCAGCTGCTGGCCGAGCTCGACGCCGACCGGGGCTCCACCGGGCTGATGGTCATCGGCATCACCTCCCGGGCCGACCAGGTCGACCCGGCCCTCCTGCGTCCCGGCCGCCTGGGCCTGCGGGTCCGGGTCGGGCTGCCCGACGCCGGGGATCGGCGACACATCCTGGAGGTGCTGGCGGGCCGCTACACCGCCGGCCGGGGATGGCGGCCGGGCGAGTGGGACCCGGTGGTGGCCGCCACCGAGGGGCTGAGCGGGGCGGACATCCGCTACGCCTTCGAGCTGGCCGTGCTGGTCGCCGACGGGGCGGCGGTGACTCCGGACAGGGTGCTCAGGGGCATCGACCTGCTGGGCGGTGTCGGTAGCCAGTCGACTAACAATCAGATATTATAAAGTACAGCCCGTTCAGAGGAGGGGGGCCATGATCTCGAAAGAGGAGAACGAGCGGCTCTGCCTCGTCCATCCCGGCACGGATATGGGCGAGGTGTTCCGGCGCTACTGGATACCGTTCGCCCTGGCGGGCGAACTGGGTGAGCCCGACGGGCCACCGATCCGGGTCCGGCTGCTGGGGGAGGACCTGGTGGCGTTCCGTGACTCGACCGGGGCGGTGGGGCTGGTGGACGCGTTCTGCTCCCACCGGCGTGCTCCGTTGTTCTACGGACGCAACGAGGAGTGCGGCCTGCGCTGCGTGTACCACGGCTGGAAGTTCGACCGGACCGGTGCCTGCGTGGACCTGCCCACGGAGCCCCCGACCAGCCGGTTCCGGGAACACGTCGGCATCACCGCCTACCCCACGTGGGAGGGCGGCGGGCTGGTGTGGACCTACATGGGGCCGGCCGGGTCGGCCCCGCCGCCCCCGGACTACGAGTGGATGCGGGTGCCGCCGAGCCACTTCCGTATCTCGAAGACCGTAGAGGCGTGCAACTTCCTGCAGGCCGTGGAGGGCGGGATCGACACCGCCCACTCCTCCTACCTGCACAACCTGGACATCACCAATCCCAACCAGTTGCGGGTCCTCGACGGTCACCCCAAGCTGGAGGTCGACTACACCGACTACGGCTACAGCTACGCCAGCCTGAGGCGAATCGGCGGGGGCCGGGTGTACCTGCGGGTCTACCAGTTCGTGATGCCGTTCCAGCAGATGAGAGCCGGGCTCATCGACTTCTACGGCAACCCGTCGACCATGCCGTCCATCGGCGGACACGTGTGGGTGCCCATCGACGACTTCAACACCGCGGTGTTCAACTGGGCCTACGCACCGGACCGGGACTCCCCCATCTCGGACGAGCAGTGGGACGCCTACGAGCGCAAGTTCGGGCGGGGGCCCGACGACTTCATCCCCGGCACCTACCGGTTGAGGCGCAACGCCACCAACGACTACCTGATCGACCGGGAAGTGCAGAAGTACAAGACCTTCACCGGTATCGAAGGCATCAACACCCAGGACTACGCCATCCAGGAGGGCATGGGGGTGATCTGCGACCGGACCAGGGAGCACCCCGGGACCACCGACCGGGCCGTCCTGGCCGCCCGCCGGCTGCTGCTCGAGGCCGCCGACTGGGTGAAGGCGGGTAAGCCGCTCAAGGGCACCGACCCGGCCGCGTGCCGGGGGGTACGGGCCTCCGAGACGGTCACGGACGAGGGAGTTCCGTGGCTGGAGGCCATCGGCTCCGGCATCCGGGCCACATGGTGAGCACCACTACGAACTGATCTATCCCGAGGGGGAGCCGACTTTGTATGACGATCTGAAGGTCCTGGACGTGCACGCCCACGTCTCGGTCCCGCCGGCGGCCAACACGTTCGCCGTCAACCTGATGGCCACCAACACGGCCATGTCCAGCCCGCTCTCGGGGGGCCCGGGCCATTCACCGTTCATGGTGCTGCCCGCCGAGGAGCAGTTCCGGGCGGCGGCCGCCGCCCACGTCGACTACATCGACGAGCGCGGCATCGACGTGCAGATCATCGGGCCCCGCCCGTTCATGGTCCTGGGATGGATGCAGCCCCACCTGCTGGCGTCCTGGGCCCGGTACGTCAACGACATGATCCACCAGCAGTGCCAGATGTTTCCGGACCGCTTCCTGGGGGCCTGCCAGCTGCCGCACGACCCGGCCGCCCCGGACTCCTCCCACTGCCTGGACGAGCTGCAGCGCTGTGTCGACGAGTACGGCTTCGTCGCCACCTACGTGAGCCCCGACCCCGATGGCCGGCGCACCACCCCGGGCATGCACGAACGGTGGTGGTACCCGCTGTACGAGCGGTGCCAGCAGCTGGGGCTGCCGATCATCGTCCACGGCACCAACTCGGCCGACCCGCGCTACGCGGTGGTGCCGCACAACTACCAGCTGTCGTTCGTCACCGAGCAGTACCTGGCCACCCAGTTCCTCGGCCACGGCCCGGTGTTCGATGACTTCCCCGAGCTGAAGGTGATCGTGTGCCACTGCGGCGGGGCCCTCAACCGGTTCATCCCGACGGACTTCCACATACCGCAGCGGGACCTGAGCAACAACCTGTTCTACGACAGCTGCGGCTACGACCTGAATTTCCTCGAAGCGGCCATCAAACAGCGCGGCGTGGACCAGATCTGCTTCGGGGTCGAAGCGCCCGGGTCGGGTCGCACCGTGCGGCCCGAGACCGGGCGGACCTCGGACGACCTGATCCCGGTTCTGCGCAACTTCGAGTGGCTCAGCGAGGACGACCGGCGCAAGATCGTCCACCACAACCCGGCCCGGGTGTGCCCGGCCCTGGCCAAGGTCTGAGGCCCGGCCGTGGCCCAGGTGGTCCTCGGGCTGGGAACCTCGCACAGCCCGCAGATGAGCTCCGGTACAAGCTACTGGGACGGTCACGCCGGCCGGGACCGGGCCAACGACTTCCTGGTGGACGCCGAAGGCCGGGTGCGCACCTTCGACGAACTGGTGGCCGAGGCTCCCGCGTCGCTGGCCGCCGAGTTGGTACCCGAGGTGTGGGAGGCCAAGTGGCGCCGGGTGCAGGACGCCATCGCCGGCCTGGTCAAGCGCCTGGCCGACGCTGCGCCGGACGTGGCGGTGATAGTCGGCGACGACCAGCACGAGCTCTTCGGCGAGGACGGCAACCCGGCGATCGGCCTGTTCCTCGGTGACGAGCTGTGGGACGCCGGGCTGGGGGAGACGGAGCGGGCCAAGCTGCCGCCCGACATACTCCCGGCCCAGTGGGCCGCCCACGCCTCCGGGCGGGAGGCGTACCCGGTGGCCAGGGAGCTGAGCAACCACCTGGCCGGGGCGCTCACCGTCGCCGGGTTCGACATCGGCGTGTTCTCCGTCCAGGGTCCCGACCGGACCCTGGGCCACGCCTTCACCTTTCCCCGCCGGCGGCTGCAGCTGGCGCCCGAGGTGCCGATAGTGCCGGTGGCTCTCAACGCCTACTACCCACCCAACGTGCCGCCCCCGGACCGCTGCTGGGCCCTGGGCCGGGCGTTGCGGCAGGCGCTGGAGGACTGGCCGGGCGCCGAGCGGGTGGCCCTGATCGCCAGCGGGGGGCTCAGCCACTTCGTCATCAGCGAGGATCTGGACCACCGGGTGCTGAAGGCGCTCGAGGAAGGTGACGGGGCGGCGGTCGCCGGCCTGCCCCGCGACGTGCTGCGCTCCGGCAGCTCGGAGATCCTCAACTGGTTGGTCGTGGGCGGGGCTCTGGCCGGCTGGGACTTCGACATCATCGACTACGTCCCCGCCTACCGCTCGCCCGCCGGCACCGGGGTGGGCATGGGGTTCGCCACCTGGCAGCCGCCGACCGGGGGACCGGTGCCGGCGTGAGCGATCCGACCCGGCCCGGCGCGCCCGACGCCGACGGTCTGCTGGTCGGCCGGCTGGCGGGTCTGGACTGCTGCGCGGTGTCCGACGCGCTGGACGCCCTGGGCCTGCCTCCCGCCGTGAGCGGCATCGCCCCGATGTGGGCGTGCGGGCGGATCGCCGGCCGGGTGGTCACCGTGGCCCTCGGGCCGGTCGAGCCGGGCGCGCCCCCTCCCACCCGGCATCTGGGTGCGGCCGCCATATCGGCCGCCGCCCCGGGGGACGTGATCGTGGTGGCCAACTCCGGCCGTACCGAGGCCGGCTCCTGGGGCGGCCTCCTGGCCCTGGCCGCCAGCGTGGCCGGGGTCAGGGCCGTCATCGTGGACGGGGCCTGCCGGGACGTGGACGAGATGGAGCCGCTCGGCCTCCCGGTGTTCGCCCGCGCTCCGGTGGCCAGAACGGCCCGGCGGCGTTTCGTGGAGACCGCCACCAACGTCGAGGTGGCGATCGGGGGTGTGACGGTCACCCCGGGGGATCTGGTCCTGGCCGACGGCAGCGGCGTGGCCGTGGTGCCGGCCGGCCGGGCCGAGGAGGTGATCGGCGAGGCGGAGCGTATGGCCGCCGAGGAGGCCGGGATGGCCGCCCTGCTGCGGTCGGGCCGCCCGGCGGTCGAGGTGCTGGGCCGCCGTTACGAGACGATGATGGGGGAGAAGAAGTGACCGATCTGCAGAAGTCCGCCGGCCCCGCCACCGGCGGCGCCGACCCGACCGTGGAGTCCTTCGCCGCTCTCACCACCGCCGCCGTCTCCGACGCCCTGGACCGGCTCGGAATAGCCGGCCAGGTGCAGAGCGTGCAGCGCCTCTCCGGTCAGGGCACCTTCGCCGGCCGGGCGGTGACGCTGCGGTACGGCCCGGTGGGGATCGACGGCGGCACGGTGGGCGACTACATCGACGACGTGCCGGCCGGGTCGGTTCTGCTGCTGGCCAACCGGGGCAGCACCGTCGGCACGGTCTGGGGCGGCCTGCTGTCCGAGGTGGCCTCCATGCGGGGAGTGGCGGCGACGGTCATAGACGGGCTGTGCCGGGACATCGACACGGCCCGGCGGGTGGGGTACTCCCTCTACGCCCGCTCGGCCTGGATGCGGACCGGCAAGGACCGGGTCCGCCTCGAGGCCACCGGCGAACCGGTGGACATGGGCGGTGTGCGCGCCGCCCCGGGCGACATCGTGGTCGGTGACGGGGACGGAGTGGTGATCGTGCCCCGCCCCGTCGAAGCGGACGTGCTGGCCGTGGCCATCGAGATCGACCGGGCCGAGGACCAGATCCTGGCCGCCGTCCACGCCGGCGAACGCCTCGATGCCGCCCGGGCCCGGCTCGGCTACCACGCCCTCCAGACCCGGAAGGACCGGTGACGGTGGCCGGCGCCGAACTGAGCGCGGTCCCTGTCCAGCGCCCCGTACCCCGGGCGTATTCGGCCGCCACCGTCGTCGAGGCGGCCGGCAACGTCGGCGCCCTGGCCCCCGATATCAGACCGGTGCACCCGTCGTTCCGGCTGTGGGGCCCGGCGGTCACCGTGGCCACCCCGAGCGGTGACAACCTGTGGATCCACCGGGCATTGGCCGCCGCCGCACCGGGATCGGTGCTGGTGGTGTCGACGGGCAACGGGGAGCCGGCCGGGTACTGGGGCGAGATCCTGTCCCGGGCGGCGAACGCCCGGGCCCTGGCCGGCGTGGTCCTGGACGGGGGTGCACGGGACTCCGAGCGGCTGGCCGACGTCGGGTTCCCGGTGTTCTCCCGGGGCCTGTGCATCCGGGGAACCACCAAGGACCGGGCCGGGGCCGGCTCGGTCGGCCGGCACATCACCGTCGGTGGGGTGACCGTCCGGCCGGGCGACCTGGTGGTCGGCGACGCCGACGGCGTGGTGGTGGTGGCCGCCGAACGAGCGGATCAGGTCCTGGCCGCCGCCGACGAACGGGACCGCAAGGAGGCCCGGGTGATGCAGCAGCTGCTCCAGGGAGCGACGACCGTGGAAATTTTCCAGTTGGGAGAGGATTAGATGCCGCCCGTCAGCATGGCCGGGGCTCTCTCGGTGAGCCCCATGACCGAACCCATCCTGTCCGGGCGGGTCACACCCGAAGGCCTGTCGGTGGCCTGGACCGGGTTGCACCCCTCGGAGATGTTCTGGCGCCAGCTGCGCTTCGCCGAGTTCGAGGTGTCGGAGCTGTCGCTGTCCTCGCTGCTGATCGCCGTGGACCGGGGCGACACCCGCTGGCTGGCCCTGCCGGTCTTCACCACCCGGGAGTTCTTCCACACCCGCATCCTGGTGAGAGCCGACGCCGGGATAGAGCGCCCGGAGGACCTGGCCGGCAAGAGGGTCGGCGTCCCCGAGTACCAGCAGACGGCCGCCCTCTGGAGCCGGGGGGTGCTCCAGCACGAGTTCGGCGTGGCCCCGGCGGACATGCGGTGGTTCATGGAACGTCCGCCGGAGCTCAGCCACGGCGGGGCCACCGGCTTCAGGCCCCCGGACGGGGTGGAGCTCAGCTACATTCCGCCCGAGACCGATATCGGCCACATGCTGGTGGCCGGGGAGCTCGACGCCACCCTGCTGTACCTGGCCGACCGCAACCTGGTGGACCGCAGCCGGCTGGACCTCGACTCCGATCCCCGGGTCCGCCCGCTCTTCGCCGACCGGGGGGCCGAGGGCGTGCGCTACTTCGAGAAGACCGGCGTGCTGCCGGTCAACCACTGCGTGGCCGTCCGCCGTGACGTGGCCGAGGCCCACCCGTGGGCCGTGCTCAACCTGTTCGACATGTTCGTGGCGGCCAAGGAGGAGCTCTACGGCCGGCTGCGCCAGGGCCTGAAGCCGTTCCAGAACCTCGGATGGCTACCCGGCGACGGATCCGTCACGGCCCGGGACCCGCTGCCCTACGGGATAGCCGGCCAGCGCCACGTGCTGGAGACCCTGGCCGCCTACTCCTACGAGCAGGGCCTCACGACCAAGCCGGTCGCCCTGGAGGAGGTGTTCGCCCCGTCGACACTGGACCTCTGACACCGGGCCGGTCACCCGGCGGCGGCCGGAGGGCTGGCGCCGTAGTCCCGGTCGCCGCTGCGGGACCGGGCCCCGGCCCACTCCGCCGGGTCGACCAGCCGGCCCAGCTCCTCGAGGGCGGTCCCCGGCACGGGCAGGCGGAGGGCCTCCAGGTCGTGCTCGAGGTGGTCGATCCGGGTGGTCCCGACGATGGGCACCACGTCCCCGCCCCGGCCCAGCACCCAGGCCAGCGACGCCTGGGCCGCCGACACGCCCCATCCTGCGGCGAAGCCGGAGATGCGGTCGGCCAGCTCCAGGTTGGTCGCCAGGTTCTCCCCGCTGAAGCGGGGATGGCGGCGCCGGCTGTCCCCGGCACCCAGGCCCTCGGGGTCGCGGAACGTGCCGGTGAGGAAGCCCCGGCCCAGCGGGCAGTAGGCCACGATGCCGACACCGAGCCGCCGGGCGGCCGCTGCCACCCCTGCCTCCAGGCCCCGGGCCCACAGCGACCACTCGCTCTGCAGGGCGGTTATGGGGGCGACCGACACCGCCCTCTCGAGCGTCTCGGCCCCGGCCTCGGAGAGGCCCAGGTGCCGGATCTTCCCCTCGTCGCGCAACTGGGCCATGGCCCCGACGGTGTCCTCTATGGGCACGGCGGGATCGACCCGGTGCAGGTAGTACAGGTCGATGGTCTCGACCCCGAGCCGCCGCAGCGACGCCTCGCAGCACTGCCGGGCGTACTCCGGGCGCCCGTTGACGCCCCGTCCGGAGCCGTCCCGGACCATCCCGAACTTGGTGGCCAGCAGAACCCGGTCCCGGCGGTCCCGGACGGCCCGGCCCACCAGCTGCTCGTTGGCTCCGTCGCCGTAGACGTCGGCGGTATCGAGCAGGTCCACCCCCAGATCGAGGGCCCGGTGGATGGTGGCCACGCAGTCTCCCTCGTCGCGGGAGCCGTAGCTGTGGGACATGCCCATGCACCCGAGCCCGATCGCCGACACCTCCAGCGTCCCCAGGAGCCGGCGGGGGACGATCTGTGCAGCCTGCATTCGGACCTCCAAATAAGGACTGTTGTCATACCAACATGCCGAAGCTAGCATGGTGAAAAAGATCTCTCCGGGGGGATGGATGGAATACGACGTGAACCGGGTGCCGGAAGCGGCCGAGGCAGAGTGGGGAAGCGGTACGCCGTACGATCACTGGCGCGACGCCCAGAAGATCCCGGTCCACCGCTCCTTCTACATCGAGGACCTGACCGCCCTCGACACCGAGCTGTGGTCCGATCTGGGGGCCCGGGCGGCGTTCGTCGAACTCGACGGTGCAGGTGACAACACCGCGGCCTACGTGGTGAACCTGGATGCCGACGAGACCACGGCGTGGCGCAAGCACACCTGGGAGGAGATCATCTACGTCGCCGCCGGCGAGGGCCTCACCGAGGTCCGCGGCCCCAAGGGGGTGTCGGTCGCCCGCTGGGGCCCGGGGGCGGTGTTCCCGGTGCCCCTCAACCAGAGCTACCGCCACAGCGCAGTGGCCGACGGCACCGTCCTCTACTGCGTCAACAACGCCCCCCCGATCATGAACCTGTTCCACCACGACGGGTTCCTGTTCGACAACCCCTTCGAGTTCGACGACCGCTACGACGGCAGCGAGTCGTACTACTCCGGGGAGGGCCGGTTCTGGAGGCACCAGACCGGGGCGGTGATCTGGGAGACCAACTTCGTGCCGGACGTGGTGAACATCGAACTGCCCGAACTGGCCCACCGCGGCGCCAAGGGACGCAACGTCATGTTCCAGTTCGCCGAGCACACGCTGCGCCCCCACGTGTCGGAGTTCCCGGTGGGCAGCTACAAGAAGGCCCACCGGCACGGGCCGGGGGCCCAGATAGTCCTCCTCGCCGGCGTGGGCTACTCCCTGCTGTGGCGCGACGACTTCTCCCGGGTGACCAAGGTGGACTGGAAGCCGAACTCGGTGTTCGTGCCGCCGAACCTGTGGTGGCACCAGCACTTCAACACCGGGACCGAGCCGGCCCGGTACCTGGCCATCCACATGGGAGGCAAGAAGTACCGCTTCGACCACTCCTACGAGCGCGACGGCGAGGACCGGCGCTCCGGAGGTGACCAGATCGAGTACGACGACCAGGACTCCCGGGTCCACGAGATGTTCCAGGCCGAATGCTCGGCCCACGGGGTGGACGTGGACGAGTCGGCGGTCAGGTGAGAGCGCGGAGGGTGGGTTTCTAGGTGTTGACGGCTGAGCAGAACGAGCGGTTGACCCGGGTGGGTCCGGGGACGCCGATGGGGGAGTTGATGCGCCGGTACTGGCAGCCGTTCCTGCCGGTGGCGAAGCTGGATGAGAATCCGGTGCAGCG
>DASSZD010000045.1:0-36269 GCA_035702985.1 Acidimicrobiales bacterium | reverse complement strand
CTCGGCGGCGTTGAGGAAGTGGTAGGGGGTGGTGGCCGACGACTCGTAGTACAGGCCCTCCTGGGAGCCGATGCACCCGTGGGTCCAGTACGGCAGCAGCATGAGGGCGTCCGGCGTGCCCATCTGGTCCAGTTCCGGCTCGTACTGCCACATGGCCCGCCCGCAGCCGTACCTGGGATCGGCCCCCAGGCGCTTCATCTCGTCGACCAGGGCGAAGTACTCGTTGCGCCGGCTCTTACCGGAGTTCTGGTACCCGGAGTAGTTCCAATACACCCAGTCGGGGACGAACGACGTGTCCCGGCTCTTGATCCCCAGCCAGTCGTACTGACCCGACGCCGTGGTGTGGCCGAACGGCAGGTAGTGCAGGGGATAGAGCACCCAGACGAACGCCACCAGCGCGGTGAAGATCGGCACGCCTATGTACTTGAGCTCGCCCGCCGGGCTGCGGGCGGCGGCCATCTCGGCCACCATGGAGCCGGCCTCGGCGAAGGCCACCCCGGCCAGGAGGTACAGGCACAGGAACCAGAACGGCAGCACCCGGGCGTTCCACAGGCGGGCCGGGGGGGCCACCACGAACACCACCGCGGCCAGGGTGGCCATGATCCCGAGGAACACACCGATGCGGTTGTAGCGGGCCGCGCTGAGCAGCACCCCGGCCCCGGCCAGGACGAACAGCCAGGTGTCGTGGGCCGGGAACAGCGACGCCACGTAGGTGGTGATCTTGCCGTAGCCCATGTTCGTGGCGTAGGGCAGGTCCCAGTAGAACGGCAGCGCCCAGAAGGCGATGAGAGCCCCGCCCGTGACCAGCACCGGCACCCCCCACCGCAGGCGCCGCCAGTCCGAGGTGGTGGCCACGCTCATGAGGATCGCCACCACCGCCCCGGCCACCGCGAAGATCAGCGGCAGGACGTGGCACAGGCCGGTGCAGGCCAGCAGCACGGCCGCCGAGGCCCGGTGCCGGCCGGTGTCCAGGCCCCGGAACACCAGGCCCAGGAACACCAGCGCGAACGACAGCGAGATGGAGAAGCTGAACTCCCCCGCCATGGTGGAGGCGATGTTGCCGCCGTAGATGGTGAACTCCCGGCCGAAGAGGTACGGCAGGGTGGCGGCGGCCAGTACCGCCGGGACCGGGAAGCGGAGGCCGGCCAGGCGCCCGAACGCCCACGCCGCGATGGGCAGGGTCAACAGCCCGAGCACCGTGACCAGCTTGAAGGCGATGGCGTAGGGGATGACGTACGAGAGCAGGGCGATCGACACGATCGGCAGCGGGAAGTAGAAGGTGAGGACCGGGAACCCGTCGTACCAGTCGGGTGTCCAGCCGGTCAGCTGCAGGTGCGGCAGGAGGGCCCGCTTCACGTAGTCGGGCAGCCACACGTGGGCCCCCATGTCGCCGCCGGCGGGGGTGGTGTTCTTGAACAGCTGCGACGGCTGCAGCTCCTTGAAGGTGAAGGCCACGCACGCCGCCACCACCAGGAAGGTGACGACCGCTTCCGGTCGGACCCGCTCCCGCAGCTTGTCCCACCACGGGCGCGCCGAGTCCGGCGGCCAGATCTCCTCGTCCCCCCCGGTGCGCTCCAGGCTGTCGGTCGCCGTCATTTCCCCCATCCTGCCCGGTCGGGCCGGGCCGCGGGGGGCACGCCGTTCAGGCGCTGGCGGCGGCGATGTCGAGGACCGAGTCCAGGCTGAGGGTGCCTTCCATCCCCTGCCACCACCGCCGGTCGCAGTGGGAGCAGCTGAACATGGTCACGGGTTCCCCGCCGACCTGGATGTCTATTACAACCAGCTGATGGGTACGACAGGCGGGACATTTCATCGCTGAATTCCTCGGCGCGTCGCCGCCCCGACTTGACCGCGGACCCGGCGGGGCTAGTGCAGGTGCACCGCGGTCAGCACGGCCACCGTGTTGAAGGCCATGTGGGCGCCGATCGACGGGCCCAGCCGGCCGGTGAACCAGGCCAGGGCCCCGAAGACGACCCCCACCGCCGCCAGCCCGGCGAACTGAACCGCTTCGAAGTGGGCCAGGCCGAACAGGATGCCGCTGACCACGATGGCCACCGGGGCCGACAGAGAGGCGGCCATGGAGCGGAGCAGCAGACCCCGGAAGAACAGCTCCTCCACCAGGGGGGCACCCACCGCCAGGAACAGCAGCAGGACGGCCAGGCCCCCCGGCGTGTGCACCGCGCCCGTGTCCCGGGTGGTGGGCTGGCTGAGCTGGTGGGCCAGGTTGCGGTCCAGCTGCTCGAAGGGCAGGTACAGGAGGGGGACCAGGCCGTACTGGCAGGCCACACCCACGGCGACCCCCAGCGGGATGTCCCACCACGCCCCCACCCGGAACCCGAAGTCGGTGGACAGGTGCCCGCTCCCCCACCTGCGGCTGAACACGAGCACCGCCCCGACCAGGCCGGCCCACAGCCCGAGCAGGTTCGCCGCGGTCACCGCCAGGGGAATCGGCGCCGACGATGACGGGGAGTAGCCGGTCAGCGACTCGGCCACCCCGGCGGTGACAGCGGCCACGATCAGGCCGGCCGCGAACCCCATGACGGCCACCCACACCCCGGCCCACCGCGGCGGGCTGGGCGGTCGGCCGCCCGGTTCGGGCCCCGGGGTGCTCAGGAGACGAGGGTGGCGGGCGGCTCGTAGCGCGACGGCCGGGCCACCCGGCGGTCCACCTGCGTCCAGCCCTGCGGGGCCCGCAACCGCCCTGCGTGGCCGGTGCACAATCCCCACTGGTCGCCGCTCTCGGACGGGAAGTCGTCCAGCCACACCCGCATTCCGGCGTAGTCGTAGGTCAACCAGGCGACCGTCTGGCCCTGGCAACCGGGGCGAGCGCAGTTCGGCCGGCGGTCCATGGCGGAATCCTACCGAGGTCTCCGACCATATATGGGGTACCTCAGCCTACGATGGAGCACATGAGCAGGCAACCGGGAGACATGCGGGACATGAGGCCCGGCGGAGGACCGGGCCTTCCCGGCGGTGGTTCCTCCCCGAACAACAACTGGCGCTGGATCGCCGTGGTACTCGCCACCATAGTCATCCTGGCCCTGGCCCTGTCGTCCATGCGGGGCTCGAACAGCACGCCCACGCAGAACTACTCCGACTTCATCTCGTCCGTGAACGCCGGGCAGGTCCAGTCCGCCACGGTCAACGAGGACACCGGCCACATCACCTACACCCTCAAGTCGGGTCAGCAGTACGCCACCCAGGGCGTGCCGCTCAACCAGAACAGCGCCCCCCTGGCCGACTATCAGGGCCACATCAAGAACCTGAACCTGACCACCACCAAGACCAGTGCCTGGGCCGCCTGGCTGCCGTACATCATCTACGGAGCCCTGATCGTCCTGCTGCTGGTGTTCGTGACCCGCCGGGCCCAGGGTCAGATGAGCGGGATCATGTCCATCGGGCGGTCCAAGGCCAAGGTGTACACCACCGAGAGACCCCGCACCACCTTCTCGGACGTGGCCGGCTACGAAGGCGTCAAGCTCGAGATCCGGGAGGTGGTGGACTTCCTGCGGTCGGCCAACCGGTTCAAGGAGATCGGGGCCAAGATCCCCAAGGGGGTGCTGCTGGTCGGCCCGCCCGGTACCGGTAAGACCCTCCTGGCCCGGGCCGTGGCCGGCGAGGCCGGGGTGCCGTTCCTCTCGGTGACCGGTTCGGACTTCATGGAGATGTTCGTCGGGGTGGGTGCGTCGCGGGTGCGTGACCTGTTCCAGACCGCCCGCAAGCAGGCCCCGGCCATCATCTTCATCGACGAGATCGACTCCATCGGCCGCAAGCGGGGGGCCGGCCTGGGCGGCGGCCACGACGAGCGGGAGCAGACCCTCAACCAGATGCTGGCCGAGATGGACGGCTTCGAGGCCACCGAGGGCGTGGTCATGATGGCTGCCACCAACCGGCCGGACATCCTGGACCCGGCCCTGCTCCGACCCGGCCGCTTCGACCGCCAGATCGTGGTTCCCCTCCCCGACCTGGAGGAGCGCCTGCCGATCCTGGCGGTGCACTGCAAGGACAAGCGGGTCGAGCCGGACGTGGACCTGACCGTGGTGGCCCGGGGCACCCCCGGCATGAGCGGCGCCGATCTGGCCAACCTGGTCAACGAGGCCGCCCTGCACGCCGTCCGGCGGGGCGCCGCGGCCATCGCCATGCAGGACTTCGAGGCCGCCCGGGACCGGGTGCTGATGGGTCAGCGCCGGGAGTCGACGGTCCTGTCGGACAAGGAGAAGGAGGCCACCGCCTACCACGAGGGCGGCCACGCCGTGCTGGCCTACGTTCTGCCCGACGCCGACCCGGTGCACAAGGTCACCATCCTGCCCACCGGCATGGCCCTGGGGGTCACCCAGCAGCTGCCCATCGAGGAGCGCCACACCTACTGGCGGGAGTACATCGAGGACGCCATGTGCGTGATGATGGGCGGCCGCTGCGCCGAGAAGCTCACCCTCGGCAGCCTGTCCACCGGGGCGTCCAACGACCTGCAGCGGGCCACCGAGATGGCCCGCAAGATGGTCCGGGAGTTCGGCATGAGCGACCGCATCGGCCCCATGGCCTGGGGCCAGGAGGGCCAGGTGTTCCTCGGCGAGGACCTCATGCACAACGCCCGCGACTACAGCGACGTCACCTCCCGGGTCATAGACGAGGAGGTGGAGCGGATACTCAGGGAGCAGGAGGCCCGGGCCAGCCGCCTCCTGCAGGAGCACCGGCGGGGTCTGGCCGCCGTGGCCGCCGCCCTGCTCGAGAAGGAGACCATCGACGGGACCGAGGTCGGCCGCCTGGTCGACGAGGCCTACGGGCGTCCGGTTCACGAGAACGCCCCCACCGTCCCCCGCTTCGCCGAAGCCATCACCGCCGAGCCCGGGGACATCTGAGAGGCCCGTCTCCTCCCGCCGCCCGGCGGGAAGGGGGCCGCTACCGAGGCTCTAGCTGAGGGGTATCCCGAAGCTGAGGCTCAGGCCGGCCGGGCCGTACAGGTCGTACTCCGTGTACACCGGCCTGGTGGCCCGCACGCCGAGCGGACCGGACACCCCCGGGCCGAGCTGAACGTCGGCGCGGCCCGCCGCCGGCACGGTCACCGCCTGGCTGCCGCTGATCCCCGGGCCCGACAGCTGCGCCGTCACCGTGGCCGTCCCCGGGTTGTAGATGACCACGTGACCGTGGTGCGAGGCGTCGGTCATCGGCGCCGGGATCAGCCAGTCGGGGGCGGTCAGGCGGCCGCCCAGCAGCTGGCCCACGCCGCTGTGCACCCCCACCGGGCCGGACGCGTTGACGGCGGTGACGGTCCGGGCGGCGACCACCGGTACGCCGTTCTCGCTGGTCAGCGTGGCCGAGTGGGCCACCCCGGCGGGTATGCGGGCGGACTGTTCGGACACCACCGGGACCACCGAGTACGGCTCGACCTTCACGGAAAAAGGTTCGGCCGATCCCTGCTGCAGCCCCACCGACAGCTTGACGTCGGCCGGCCGGGGCCCGGGGTTGTAGATCACGTAGCGCTCGTCGAGCCCATTGCCGGCCCACCCGTCCGGCCACACCCACGACGTGCCCGCGGACGGGGCGCCCAGGGTGACGGTGTCGCCCGGCGACGGCAGGGCCGGGTCGGCCAGCGGGGCGCTGGCCGCCTTGGTCCCGACCAGGGGCGCATTGGCGGGCGGGGGGGTGACCCATCCGACCTGGTAGGCGACCACGCTCCCCGACCGGGCGGAGACGGTGGTGGCTATGGACGCCCGCCGGCGCAGGCGGGAGCCGATGTCGACGGCCACCAGCCCGCCGCGGGGCACGTCGAGTCCCTGGAAGTCCTGGGGCTGCTCGATGCCCTGGTCGGTGGTGAACGACAGGTCGACGATGCTGTCGGTGGGATACGGGTTCAACAGGATGATGGCCTCGTCGGCGTTGACCCTGGTCTGGCCGGCCGGGAAGTACCAGTGCTGCGAGCCGGACGTGGCGCACGGCGTGGTGGTCCGGCCGAGCGGCCCGTCGGTCACCTGCGAGACCCCCACCGACCCGCCGTCCACCGTGACGATGGCACCCACCCACTGGCCCCCGCCGCCCAGCTTCTCGGCCACGGTGGCCGACCGGTAGGCGGCGACGGGGACCGTCGTGGTGGTCGGTTTGGACGATGCGCCGACCACCGTCACCGAGGCGCTCACCGGGCGGGCGCCGCCGTTGGCGATGACCACCGTGCCGGGCAGGGACGGGCTGCCGCCGTCCGAAGCCCCGGCACAGAACCACGAGGACGACAGGGCGGCGGCCGGGGCGGCGATGGGCATGGGCTGGACGGCGGGGGCCCCGGCCGGGACCGGGGCGGCCGGGCGGGAACCGCGGTCGAGCAGCCCCCCGGCGACCAGGACGGCGATCAGCACGGCCAGGATGGGGGCCCGCCGGGCGGAGCGGGCGGCGTGCCTAGACATCGGTCCAGACCTCCTCCGGCGCGCCCGCCGAGGCCGCTTCCCGGGCCCGGGTCCGGGCCGTGCGCCGGGGGGCGGCGGGCGTGGCCGGCAGGAACCATTCGAGTTCGGAGGTCTCGGGCGCCGCCCCGCTGCGGTGGCGCCGGCGCAGGTCGCGGACGGCGAACACCACCGCCAGCCCCCACAGGATCACCTGGAGGATGTCCCCCCCTCTCACCAGGAACGGTCCGCTGTAGCGCAGGTGGGCCGGTTCGGGCTGGCCGCCCGGGCCGGCCGGCACCCGGAACGACATGGCCCACCCGAACGCCCGGGCCGGGGCCAGCCGGTGCCCGGGGACCTGCAGGCGCCATCCGGCCGAGTAGGTGGACCCGTCGAACAGCACCGCGCCGGGGGCCACCCGGCCGGGCGTCGGGCCCGAGGTGAGAGCCGGCCGGGCCGCCGCCAGGTCGGTCTCACCCAACGCCCGTTGGGCGGTGCTGCCCTGCGCCGCCACGCTCTGGGCCGGGGTCGGGAGGTAGTTGAGGACGGGGGCCCAGGCGTCGTTCTGGTACACGTAGTAGTCGGAGTCGCCCACGTTGAGCATG
Organism: Acidimicrobiales bacterium; assembly: GCA_035702985.1. Taxonomy (GTDB): domain Bacteria; phylum Actinomycetota; class Acidimicrobiia; order Acidimicrobiales; family Palsa-688; genus JAKAXG01. The sequence goes on along the minus strand of DASSZD010000045.1, from coordinate 29,293 downwards.
TGCAGGTCGGTCTGCAGCCCGAGGCCGGCCACCAGGGCGCTGGGCACCGGCACCGGCGGCCCGCCGGACCCGGTCGGGCCCAGATGGTTGGGGATGACCAGGTAGCGCACCCCGGTGGGGGCCAGCAGGTGGCCCAGCTTGGTGGTCAGACCGTGCTCGACCAACCGGAGGTCGCTGGACAGCTGGCCGGCCGCCCCGGAGTCGCCCGCCACCCAGTCGTCGGCCAGCGACGGCAGCCCGTCCCAGGACGTGGCGTAGGCCATGCCCGGCTCGAGCTGGCGGCTGGCCAGCGGCAGGGAGTCCGGGCTCCCCACCCAGAGCACCCGGTAGTCGCCGGCGTGGTGGCCGGGCAGGAAGGCCAGGGGCGACGAGACGTCGCCGGCGGGCGTATCCCAGCGGCCGCCCCCGGCCGCCACCACGAACGGTACGGCGGCCAGGAGCAGGCACAGCCCGGCCGCCGCGGCGGCCGCCTGGCGCCAACCGAAGCGGTATCCCGGCAGGTCCAGCTCGAAGGCGGCCACGCCCAGGGCGGTCGAGCCGGCCAGCGCCGCGGCGGCCGGGGCCAGCGCCACCTCCACGGGCAGCGGGGGCAGCCACCCCCGGGACCCGGCCCAGGCCAGACCGAAGAAGACCAGGGCCACCGCCCACAGGCGGGCCGCCCACTCGAGCCTCCATTCCCGGCCCACCAGCAGGGGGAGGGCGGCGGCCGCCAGGAGCAGCCATTCCCACCATCCGCCGCCGTAGGGGCCGGTGTGGAACCGCAGGATCTGCCCCAGGCCGAGCTGCCCGGCCGATCCGGACGTCGGTCCGAGCACCGCGGCCCGGCTCCCGAGGACGGTCGCCGACCACGGCAGGAGCAGGACGAAGCCGATCACGGCGGCCCCGACCGTCAGGCCGAACGCCCGTAGCGCGGCCACCGGCCGGCCGGCCAGGGTCGAGCCGGCCATCAGCGCCAGCCCGACGATGGGCACCACGTAGAGGAACGACGGGGCCACCGAGGCGGTGGCGGCGACCAGCATCGCCAGCCCCACCAGGCGGCCCGGGACCCGGCCCAGGGAGGTGACCGGCGCCGGCACCAGGTTGGACAGGCGGATGAGCACGGACAGGAACCAGGGCGTGGCGGCCAGCACGACCAGGGCCGGCCAGTGACCCCGGGCCAGGGCGTTGTAGGGGACCGGGACCACGGCGTAGAACACCGCGGCGGCGATCTGGCCCCGGCGCGACGACCAGTGGCGGGCCGCCCGGTAGGCCCCGGCCGGTCCGACCAGGAGCGGGCCGAGCACCACCACGTGGCGGAGGGTTCCGACCGCGCCGAACAGAACGGTCCCCAGGACGCCCATCAGGGCCATGGCCGGGCTGCCGGGGCCGGCCGACCCGAGGAACCCGGGCTGCCAGGACGACCACCACGACGACCACAGCGACGCCCACCCGGAGGACGTGTCCGGGATGGTCCCGAGGCGGGGCAGGCCGCCCCCCAGGATGCTGCGGGTCCCGAACACCAGCAGCATCAGCACGAGGAGCCCGATGAGGGCGTCCGTGCGCCAGCTGGACCGGGCTGCCGGGACGGGGGGTCCGCCGTCGGCCCTCACCGCGCCGGAGGCTACCGGGAGGTGGTGCGGGAAGCCGCTCCTGACGTCGTCCACGCGCGACTGCAGGAACATCCGCAGCCGGGCGTTGCCCCGGACCTGCAGCGCCCGCAGGGCACCGTCCCCGGCCCGCCGTTTCCTCTGCACCCGGCGCCGGGCCTGGCGCAGCTGGCCCGGGCGGCGCACCGCGTCGACCAGCGACCTCAGGACGGCGGTGGCCGCCCCGCCCCGGCCCCGCACCGCCTCCGTGGCCGCTTCGCCCAGCGCCCAGAGCACGGCCAGCGGCACGATCCACACCAGGTTGTGCCACCGGTAGCAGGTGAGCAGGGTGCGGTACCGGTGGGCCCCGGCCCGGGCCGCCGGCGGCTGGCGCCGCAGGCTCTGCCGGGTGGCCTCGAGGTGGCGGACCCGGGCGGCGGGGGCGACCACGATGCGGGCGCCGACCAGCCGGGCCCGCCAGCACAGGTCGAGGTCCTCCCCGTCGGCGTCGATCACCGGGTCGAACCCGCCCAGGGCCGAGAACAGGTCGGCCCGCACCAGGGTGGCGCCCGAGGGGGCGACCAGGATCTCGCGCACCGAGTCGTGCTGTTCCTGGTCCAGTTCCCCCCGATCCACCAGGCTGCGCACCGCCCCCACCTTGTCGGTGGTGAGGCCGACGGCCAGCAGCCGCTCGGGGTCGTCCCACAGGACGAACTTGGGGCTGACGATGCCGGCGTTGGACCGGAACGCCTCCTCGACCAGCATCCGGACCGCGTCGGGAGCCAGGACCACGTCGTCGTGGCAGAACAGGTAGTGGGAGGCCCCCTCGACGATGCCCATCACCTCGTTGGCGGCCGTGCCGAATCCGACCTTCTTCTCCAGCCGGCGCACGAAGGCGCCCGGCACGGCGGCGGCCACCGCCGGGGTGGGGTCCTCGCCTGACCCGGCGTCGATGACGAGGACCGACAGGTTGGGGTAGTCCTGGGCCGCGATGGAGCGCAGAACCTCGTCGAACCAGAGGCCGGGGTCGCGGGTGACGACCACGGCCACGACCGCAGGCGCCGGCGTAGAGGGGTCGGGCTGCATCCGGGTGGATCACAGTAGTGAACCATCCGCCCAGGTCGGAGGTCGCCACCACCGAGAGCGACACGTTCCGGCCAAATGGGGTAGGTGGGACGGAGAACCACCGGCGCCGCCACCCGAGGTGACATCGGGCACTTTCCCGCCCGGAACCTTCCCAAGTGCTTGCAACTGTTATACACTGACTACATAACAGCAAGCGCGGTCCGTGCGGATGGCGGAGCCGCGAGAGGAGGTATCAATGCCCGAAGTCAAGTTCGCCAACGTGGATCTCGAGAAGGCTGCCGCCGAGTTCAACAACGCCGTCAAGGAAGCCGCCTACGTGGTGGTGGGCCTCGGGGTTCTGGGCTTCCAGAAGGCCCAGGTACAGCGGGTGGAGCTCATGAAGCAGCTGGAGACCCAGCTGTCGCAGCTCTCCGGGCTGACCGCCAGCCTCAACGGCCAGGCGGAGGGCTACCTGGCCACCGCCCGCCAGCAGCTTGCCGAGCTGCGGGAGCAGTTCGCCAAGGTGTCCGGCGATCTCCCCGACTCGGGCGTGGTCCGGGAGCAGCTCACCGAGCTGGCCCGGTCCGTCGACGAGGCGGTGGCCCCGGCCCGCCAGCAGTTCGACGAGCAGCTGGACCGGCTGGAGCAGGTCCTGCCGGAGGCGGCCCGCAACCTGGTGCAGGCGGCCCGGGCCGTGGCCGGCACCCAGGAGCGCAATCTGCGCGCCGCGGTCGGCCTGGCCTGACGGCTGCCCCCACCCTTCCCCCGCGTCGGGGCCGGTCGCTCACGCGGCCGGCCCTCGACGCGTCGGGGCCGGTCCGGGCTCAGCCCTCCTGGCGCAGCCAGAAACCCAGGACGTCTCCCAGGGTGGTGTCCAGGGGGATGACCGGCTGCCACCCGGTGACGGCGGTGAGCCGGCTGGGATCGCCGCGCAGCTCCGGTATCTCGACCGGCCGGACCCGGGCCGGGTCCACCACGATGGGGATGTCGGCGCCGGCCAGGGCCAGCAGCCTCTCCGCCACGTGCCTGATGCTCACCGCTTCCCCCCGGCAGACGTTGTACACCTGGCCGGCCTGGCCCGACTGCAGGAGCAGCCGGTAGGCGCGCACCACGTCGCGGACGTCGCTGATGTCGCGGCGGGCCTCCAGGTTGCCGGTGTTGAGCCGGTCGGCGCCGCCCCGGCGGGCTTCCGCCACCTGCTGGGCCAGGGCCGGGACCACGAAGTCGGGCCGCTGCCCGGGCCCGGTGTGGTTGAACGGCCGGGCCCGCACCACCTCCAGCCCGGATCCCAGCCACGCCTGCAGGCCGACCAGTTCGGCGGCCGCCTTGCTGGCCGCGTACGGGCTGACCGGGGCGAAGGCGCGGTCCTCGCCCAGCGGCAGGTCCTGGGGGCCGACCCGGCCGTAGACCTCGGACGAGCTGATCAGCAGCACCCGGGGCCGCCGCCGGCAGGCCAGGGCGGCGTCGAGCAGGTTGGCGGTGCCGACGGTGTTGACCTGGTAGGTGGCCTGCCCGGCCCCCCATGAGGCCCCCACGCTGGAGAGGGCGGCCAGGTGGCATATGGCATCGGGGGCGGCGGTCACCACCACCTCCCGCAACCCGGCCGGTTCGGTGATGTCGACCTCGGCGTCCAGGCCGATGGCCTCGTCACCGGATTCCTCCAGGTGGGCGATGAGCCAGTGGCCCACGAAGCCCTTGCTGCCTGTGACCAGGATCCGCACGCTTCAGGACCCTATCTCCTGGTACACCGACCACGTGGCCGCCACCCAGCGCTCCACGCTGAACGCCCCGCTCCGGAGGCGGCCGGCCCGGGCCAGCTGCGACCGGGCCCGGTCGTCGCCCAGCAGCCCGTCGATGGCGTCCGCCCAGGCGTCCACGTCACCGGGCGGGACCAGCCGGGCGGCGTCGGCGGCCACCTCCCGCACGGCCGGGATGTCCGAGGCCACCACCGCCGTGCCCTGGCTCATGGCCTCGACCACCGGCAGGCCGAAACCCTCGTGGCGGCTGGGGAAGGCGAACAGGACGGCACCCGAGTACAGGCACCACAGGGTCTCCTCGTCCACCCGGCCCAGCTGGCGCAGCGAGCCGCCCAGCACCCGGCGGTCCTCGGGGGCGATCAGGCCGTCGCCCAGCCAGCCGTCGAAACCGGCCAGCACCGTCTGGACGTCCAGGGCCGGGCGGCGCCGCCTGAGCCGGGCCATGGCCGCGATCAGGGTGCCCACCCCCTTGCGGGGCTCCAGGCTGCCGACCCACAGCACGTACGGACGCGACCCGAGCCCGGCGGCGTCGAGGGCCCGGTCCCGGGCGGCCGGGTCCACGACGGGCGCGGCGACGCCGTTGGGGACCACCCGGACCCGGTCGGCCCTGATGGCGGAATGACCGGTGATCTCCTCGGCGGCCGCCTGGCTGACGGTGATGACCAGGTCCGCCCGGGCCGCCGCCGCGGCCAGGCCCTGGGCGTGGAACCGCCGGCCCCGGGGCGGGAAGGTCTCGGGGAACAGCTCGGGGGCGGCGTCGTGGACCGTCACCACCATCGGGGCCGCCCCCCGGGGGGGCACGGCCACGGACGGGGCGTGGACCAGGTCCAGGCCGTCCCGGCCGGCCACGCCGGCCAGACCGGGCCGGCCCAGCCGGTGCCAGGCGTCGTAGAGCACCGGACGGGGCCAGCGCAGGACCACCGTCCGCCGCCGGACCGCTTCGGGCACCCCGGCCCCGGCCAGGGCGGCGTCCACCTGCTCCCGGGAGTGGCGGGCGGTGAAGGGCAGGACCTCCAGCCCGGGCCGGGACACCGGCATTAGAGTGAGCAGCCCGGCCGTGTACCGGCCGATGCCGCCCGGCGACCGGTACAGGAGCTGCTCCGCATTGACCGCCACTCGCACCAAGCGCATCCTCTCTGTGCAGCCCGTATGCGACGGAGGCGGCTCCGAGCACGCCCTGATCCGCATGGTCCGCCAGCTGGTGGCTGACGGTTGGGATTGCCACATCGTGGTGCCGGGCCAGCCCCGGCTGGCCTCAGAGTACGTGGAGGCCGGCGCCGTGCTCCACGTCGTGCCCATGGAGCGCCTGACCACCTCGGGGGGGCCGGCCCGCTGGCTGCGTTACGCCGCCCGGTGGCCGCTCACCGTCGTGCGGCTGGCCCGCCTGTGCCGCCGGGTCGACGCCGGGGTGATCCACAGCAACTCGCTGCACTCCTGGTACGGCTGGGCGGCCGCCCTGCTGACCGGCCGGCCCCACGTGTGGCACGCCCGCGAGATCGTCTTCCAGTCCGGCTCCGCCCTGCGGGTGGAGCGGTTCCTGGCGTCGCGCTTCTCCCAGCGGGTGGTGGCGGTGTCGGCGGCGGTGGCCGCCCAGCTGCCGTCCGCCCGGACCGTGGTGGTCACCGACGAGGCGGACCCGCTGCGCTTCTCCCCCGCCCGGGCCGGGCGGTTCCGGGCCGCCGCCGGGATCGGGGACGAGGTGGCGCTGGTCGGGTCGGTGGCCCGGCTGGACACCTGGAAGGGGTTCGACACCCTCCTGGACGCCTTCCCGCTGGTGCGGGCGTCCCGGCCCGACTGCGAGCTGGTGGTGGCCGGCGCCGCCGTGCCCGGCAAGGAGGCCTACGCCGCCGCCCTGGAGGGACGGGCCCGGGCCATGGGCGCGGTGCACTGGCTGGGGCCCCGCCACGACATCCCCGAGCTGATGGCGGACCTCGACGTGTTCGTCCAGGTGTCCACCGAGCCCGAACCGTTCGGGCTGGTGGTGGTGGAGGCCCTGGCGTCGGGGGTGCCGGCGGTGGCCGGGGCCGAGGGCGGCCCGCTGGAGATCCTCGGGGCGGACGCCGCCTCCGGCCCGACGGCCGCCGGCCGCCTGGTGCCGCCCGGCGATCCGGCCGCCCTGGCCCGGGCCGTGCTGGAGCTGCTGCCCGCCGGTCCGTCCGGGGCCGGACCCCGCCGGTCCCGGCCCCCGCTGCGCTCCCCCGTCCCCGGCCGCTTCAGCGCCCTGTTCGCCTCGGTGACCGGCGCCGACGGGCGCCGTCAGGCGCCGCCCGACAGCACCTCGAGGTAGGCCCGGGCCATGCCCTCGGCGGCGGCCGGCCAGCTGAACTGCCCGGCCCGGGCGTAGCCGGCCCTCACCAGCCTCTGGCGGCGGTCGGCGTCGGCCAGCACCCGGTCCAGGCCCCCGGCCAGGGCCTGGGGGTCGCCGGGGGCGACCAGTTCGGCGGCGTCGCCGACGATCTCCGGGACGGATCCGACCGAGGTGGCCACCACCGGCACCCCCAGGGCCATGGCCTCGAGCGGCGGCAGCCCGAACCCCTCGTAGACCGACGGGTAGGCGAACACCGCGGCGCCGGCGATCAGCGACGGGGCGTCGTCCACCCAGCCCATGCGCCGGATCCGCCCGGCGAAAGGCGATGCCGAGATGGCGGCGGCCACGCCCTCCTCGGCCCAGCCGGGCGGCCCGGCGATGCGCAGCTCCAGATCCGGGTGGGCCTCGGCGACCAGGTCGAAGCCGCGGACGAGGGTGGGCAGGTCCTTGCGCGGTTCGGTCCGCCCGAGCGCCAGGACGTACGGCGGCCCGCCGCCCCCCGGCCCGGGCCGGCCGGCCGCCCCGGCCGGTACCTCCACCCCCGGCGGCACCACCAGGATGCGGGCCGGGTCGGCGCCGAAGTGCCCGGCGATCTCGGCCGCCACGTGGTGGCTGCCGGTGTGGACCCACGCCCCTCCGGCCACGGCCCGGGCCACCAGGTGGGGATAGCGGCGGGAGACCGGGGTGCACAGCTCGGGTCGGTGCACCGCGGTCAGGTCCCACACCGACACCAGCCTGCGGGCCCGCCGGGCGGGCGGCACCACGAAGTTGGTGCCGTGCACCAGGTCCGCCGGGCCGGCCCACCACTCGGCGGGAGGCCAGTCCCAGCGGCTCCAGGCGTCGAGGAGCAGGCCGGCCGGCGCCGGCCGGGGCCGGCACCGGAAACCGGGGGGCAGGTTGGCGGCGACCGACCTCCATCCCCGGGCCGTCAGCCCGTAGCCCACCAGGTCCAGCCCGGGCCGGCCGGCCAGGTGCTGCACGAACCCGGCGACGGCCACGCCGATGCCGGTGCGCTGGCCTAGCAGCGGGGTGGTGTCCAGGGCGACGGTCGGCACGGGCCGCGCAGCGTACCGGTCGCCGGGCCTCCGGGGATAGGGTTCACCGATGATCGTGGCTCTGGCCGGTGGTGTCGGCGCAGCGCGGATGCTGAGCGGCCTGGTGTCGGTGGTGCCCCCGGAGGACATCACCGCCGTGGTCAACACCGGCGACGACACGGTGATGCACGGGCTGCACATCAGCCCGGACCTGGACACCGTCACCTACACCCTGGCCGGCATGATCAACCCCGAGACCGGCTGGGGCCTGCGGGGCGAGACCTGGTCGGCGGTGGGCGAGCTGCGGGAGCTGAGCGCCGGCCGGCTGGGCTGGTTCAGCCTGGGGGACCGGGACCTCGGCACCCACCTGTACCGGACCACCCGGTTGGCGGAGGGCGCCCCCCTGTCGGCGGTCAGCGCCGAGATCGCCGACCGCTGGAAGCTGGGCCTGACCATCTTGCCCATGACCGACGACCGGGTGGAGACCCGCCTGGTAGTCGACGAGGGCGGCCGGCCCGGACCGGAGCTGGCGTTCCAGGAGTACTTCGTCCGGGCCCGTCACAGCGTCCCGGTCAGCAGCGTCCGCCTGGTCGGCGCCGACGCCGCCCGTCCCGCCCCGGGGGTTCTCGACGCCATCGGCCGGGCCGGGACCGTCGTCATCTGCCCCTCCAACCCGGTCCTCTCCATCGGCCCGGTGCTGGCCACCGGCGGCGGGACCGGGATCGGGGCCGCGGTGCGGGCCCGGAGGGAGTCGACCGTGGCCGTCTCCCCCATCATCGCCGGCCGGGCGCTCAAAGGGCCCGCCGACCGGATCCTGACCGAGCTGGGCCACGAGCCGTCGGTGGTCGGCGTGGCCCGGATGTGGGCGCCCTTCGCGTCCACCCTGGTGATCGACGAGGCCGACGCCGGCCGGGTCCCCGAGGTGGAGGCGACCGGCATGCGGGCGGTGGTGGGCCCGACGGTCATGTCCGGCCCGGCCGAGGCCGCCGCCCTGGCCCGCCTGGTGCTCGACGCCGCCGGCGGCGGGAGCGACCGGTGACCATCTCCCTCATCCCGGTGCTCGGCATCCCCGAGATCCATCCCGGCGACGACCTGGCCTCCATCATCGCCGGGCAGGCACCGCTGCAGGCCGGCGACGTGGTCGTGGTCACCCAGAAGGTGGTGTCCAAGGCCGAGGGCCGGTTGGTGGCCGTCGACCCCGGCGATCCGCTCTCCCACAAGGTGCACGTGGAGGCCGAGGCGGTCCGGATCCTGCGCCGGCGGGGGGATCTGGTCATGACCGAGACCCGCCACGGTTTCGTCTGCGCCAACTCCGGGGTGGACCTGTCCAACGTGGAGCAGGGCTGGGCCGCCCTCCTGCCCCTGGACCCGGACCGGTCGGCCCGCTGGATCCGTGACGGGGTGAGGGCCCGGACCGGCCTGGAGGTCGGGGTCATCGTCTCCGACACCTTCGGGCGCACCTGGCGGCGGGGGGTGACCGACGTGGCCATCGGCACCGCCGGGGTGGCCGCGGTGGTGGACCTGCGGGGGACCAGCGACGCTCTGGGCCGGGAACTGGCCGTCACCGAGGTGTGCGTGGCCGACGAGCTGGCCGGGGCGGCCGAGCTGGTCATGGGCAAGTCGGCGGGGGTGCCGGTCGCCATCGTGCGCGGCGTCGACCCGGCCTGGCTGAGGGAGTCGTCGGTGCGGGGCGAGATCGTCCGCCCCCACGGCGAGGACCTGTTCCGCTGAGCGCTGCGCCGGCCGGGGCCGGGAGCCCGTCCGGCGGCCGGACGGTTCAGGCCGGCCGGGCGGCCCACCATCCGAGCACGGCCGCCGTGCCCTCCTCCACGGTGGTCCACGGCTTCCACCCCAGGTGGATGGCCGCCCGGCCCGGGTCCAGGCAGCTGCGGGCCGTCTCGTCGGGGCGGGCCGGCCCCTGGACCGCCGGCCGGTCGACGCCGGCCCGGTCCGCCATGGTGCGGTACAGGTCGCCGATGCTGGTCTCCACCCCGGTGGCCACGTTGAGCACCAGACCCCCGCCCCGCTCGGCCGCCCGGGCGAAGGCGTCGACCACGTCGTCGACGTAGACGAAGTCCCGGGTCTGGCGCCCGGCGCCGGTGACGGTGCACGGCTGGCCGGCCGCCAGCCGGCGGGCGAAGGCGGCCACCACGTGGTCGTCCCCGCGGGGGAGCTGGCGGGGCCCGTACACGTGGCCCAGGGCCAGGGCGGTGAACTCCAGGCTGTGCAGTTCCCGGTAGGCCAGGAGGTACTCGGCCACCATCTTCTTGGCCACCCCGTGAGGGGTGAGCGGGCGCTGCGGCTGCGTTTCCCTGACCGGTAGGTCCCCGGCCCCGACCGGGCCGTAGACGGCGGCGCTGGACGCGAACACCACCTTGGCCGCCCCGCACGAGCGGGCCGCGTCCAGCACCCGCAGCGAGCCCATCACGTCGACGTCGGCGTCGGCCAGCGGATCGCCGGCGAAGGTCGCCGCGCCGGGGGCGGCGGCCAGGTGGAACACGACCTGCGGCGGCCGCCTCTGCATCAGCTCCCCCACCGCCGGCGACCGGACGTCGAACTGGTGGAAGGTCAGGTGGCCGTCCGGGCTGCGCCGGGCGTCCGCCAGGTTGGCCAGGCTGCCGGTCGACAGGTCGTCGACCACGTCGACCTCGTGGCCCTCGGCCAGCAGCCGGTCCACCAGGTTGGAGCCGATGAACCCGGCGCCGCCGGTGACCAGCGCTCTCAAGACCGGGGAGTCTACGCCGGTGCCGGCAGCCGGGCCCCGGACAGGACCGCCCCGGCCTCCACCATCCACTCGTCGCCTATCACCGACAGGTTCTCCACCCGGGCCCCGGCCCCGATCCGGGCTCCCGGCCCGAGGACGGAGTCGGTGACGACGGCGCCCTCCCCGACCTGCACCCCGTCCATCACCACGCAGCGCTCGACCAGGGCTCCGGGCCCGACCGTCACGTCCTCCCCGACCACGCTGGCGCGGGCCTCGCCGCCCCCCTCCCAGCTGCGGGGGCCGTGGGGGGCGTAGGCCAGGTTGGCGGCCAGGTAGGCGCCGGGGGTGCCGGCGTCCAGCCACGGGGCGTCGGAGCCCATGGCGAACAGGCGGCCCTCGGCCACCAGCGCCGGGAACGTCTCGCGCTCGATCGACACCCGCCTCCCGGACGGGATGCGTTGCAGCACCGACGGCTCGAGCACGTAGGTGCCGGCGTTGATCAGGTTGGTGGGCGCCTGGTCCCGGGGCGGCTTCTCGATGAAAGCGGTGACCTGACCGTCCTCCCTGGTGGGGACCACCCCGAACGCCGACGGGTCCTCCACCGGCGTGAGGGCGATGGTGGCCTCCGCGCCCCGGTCCCGGTGGAAGCGCACCAGGGCGGTGACGTCCAGGCCGGTCAGGACGTCGCCGTTGACCACCACGAAGGTCTCCGACACCCCGCCCTCGACGGCTGCGAACCTGATGGCCCCGGCGGTGTCGAGGGGCGAGTCCTCCACCGCGTAGTGGAGCCTGACCCCGGCGCATTCGCCGTCCGGGTAGGCCTTCAGGAAGGCGTCGGGGCGGTACCCGAGGGACAGGACCGCCTCGTCGATGCCGTGCCCGGCCAGCCAGCCGAGCACCCGCTCGATCATGGCCCGGCCGCCGACGGGCAGCATCTGCTTCGGGGTGGTCAGGGTCAGGGGCCGGAGGCGGGTGCCCTCGCCCCCGACCAGGACTACCGCCTTCACTTCTTGGTCGTCGTCGAGGTCGTGGTCGACGCCTTCGGGGCCGTGGTGCTCGACGTGGCCGGGGTGGTCTGGGTGGTGGCCGGAGCGGTGGTGGTGGTCGTAGACGACGAGGCGGCCAGCTTCGACAGGGCGGTGTTGACCGACGCCGGCGGGGCCGGGATCTTGGAGGCGTCGTTGGCCGGCACGAACGCGATGGTGAGCAGCGCCTGGTCCTGCAGCGGCACCGAGCGGGGGTCCAGCTTGGGCAGCTGGTTCTTGGCCCCGTTGTACAGCTGGCCGACGGTGTCGCCGATGTAGGCGAACTGCTTGATGTACACGTGGCCGGGCTGGCCCTGGCAGGAGTTGCCGTTCTGGTACAGCGTGCCGCCCGGCACCTGCAGCTCCGCCGCGTTGAGGGTCATGCCCACGGCGCTGGCGAACTTGCCCAGGGTGGCGTTCTTGCCGGCGGCCGCCTTGGTGGTGGGGTGGATGTTGATGATGCCCGGCTGGCGGGTGGTGATGCCCTGCGGGTCGGGCGACTTGGTGCTGATGGCGGGCAGGAACTTGCCGCACACGTACACCGCGTAACCCTCGTTCCACGTGGTGCCGACCGTCGGGGGGGTGTTCCCGGCGCCGGTGATCTGGGCCATCCGGCGGTCCCGGCTGACCACGGTCCCGACCACGCCGAGTATCACGATGAGGGTGATGATCCCGAAGAAGCTCCACGGGGTCTGACGGTGGCGGGACCGCCCCCCGCCGATCCCGGCGGCGCGCGCCACCTTCTTGCTGGAAGACGCCTTGCCCATAGGTCTGCTCAGGCTAGCGGGCGGCCCGCCCCGGTCCCAGCCGGCCGGCTGGGCGGTCCGGCCAGCCGCCGGCGGGTCACCGACACCGCCAGCCGGGCCGCCAGCCCGACGAAGACCACCGGCAGGGCCGCCCGCCGCCGCCCGGTGCTGGTGCGCCGGGCGAACCGCCACATGGAGAGGTGGTGGGCGGCCAGCATGCGGTACGGGTGCTGGTCGGCGGACACGCCCTGGGTGTGGACCACCTCGGCGGCCGGCTGGTAGGCGACCCGCCAGCCGGCCCGGCCCAGCCGCCAGCACAGGTCGACGTCCTCCATGTACATGAAATACGACGGGTCGAAGCCGCCCACCGAGTCCCAGGCGCTGCGCCGGATCAGGAAGCACGCCCCCGACACCCAGTCCACGGTGGCCTGCTCGGCGTGGTCCCAGTCGAGCAGGCGGTACCGGCGGGTGAACGGGTTGCGGGGGGCCACGAAGCCGAGCAGCCCGTGACCCATGGCGTCGAGCAGGTCGGGGAAGGTGCGGGCCGACGGGTACAGCGAGCCGTCCGGGTTGGACAGGCGGGGGCCGGCGACGCCGATGGCCGGATCCGCCGACAGGGTTGCGACCAGGCCGGCCACGCAGCCCGCCCTCAGTTCCAGATCCGGGTTGCAGACGAGCAGGTACTCGGCGCCGGCGACGGCCGGGTCGGAGGCGCCCCGGTTGGCAGCCCGGCCGTATCCGAGGTTGCCCCCGCTGTCCACCCAGCGGGCGCCGCTGTCCTCGGCCACCCGGCGGGACCCGTCGGTGGAGCCGTTGTCCACCACCACGACCTGCTTCACCCCCTCGGCGGCGAGGGACTCCAGGCACACCCGCAGGTGGTCCCGGGCGTTGTAGTTGACGACGACGGCGGCGACGGCCACGCGCCGCTACCCGGCCCGGAGCGCCTCTACGGTGCGCTCCAGGGCTTCGTGGTAATCGGGCAGCAGGGGGATGCCGCTCATCCGCAGGGCGGCGTTGTCGAGCACCGAGTTGGCCGGTCGGGGCGCCGGGCGCGGCGGGTCCAGGTCGGCGGTGGCGATGGGCTGGACCCGGTCGGGGTCGTGCCCGGCGGCGGCCAGCACGTCCCGGGCGAAGCCGTACCAGGTGGTGGCCCCCTGGTTGGTGACGTGGAAGACCCCGGGCCGGCGGCCCAGGCCCAGCCGCAGGATCATGGCGGCCAGGTCGTCGGTGAAGGTGGGGCAGCCCTTCTGGTCGTCCACGAAACGCAGCGGCCCGTCCCCGCCGGCCAGCCTCAGGATGGTCTTGACCATGTTGGCGCCGTGCGGCCCGCACACCCACGCCGTGCGGGCCACGGTGGCGGTCGGGAGCAGGGTGAGGACCTCCTCCTCCCCGGCCAGCTTGGACCGGCCGTAGACCGACTGCGGGTTCGGCCGGTCCCATTCGGTGTAGGGCCGGTCGAGGGCCCCGTCGAAGACGTAGTCGGTGGACACCGCCACCAGGTGGGCTCCGGCCAGCCCGGCCGCCTCGGCCACGTTGCGGCAGCCGAAGGCGTTGACCCGGAAGGCCCGTTCGGGATCCGACTCGCAGGCGTCGACGGCGGTCCACGCCCCGGCGTGCACCACCAGGTCGGGGCCGGCCCCGGTGACGGCGCCCATGACCGCGTCCCGGTCGCCCACGTCGAGGTCCGAGCTGGTGGCGGCCGTCACCTCGTGGTGGCCCGGGGCCGACGCCAGCCTGACCAGGTCGGTGCCGAGCTGCCCCCCGGCTCCGGTTACCAGGATCCTCAACGAGGCGACCCGGCCGCCTTCAGCGGCTCCCACCACCACCGGTTGTCGCGGTACCAGCGGAACGTCTCCTCCAAGGCGTCGTCCAGCTTGCGCGACGGGGACCAGCCCAGCGCCTTCACCTTGGCGGTGTCGACCGAGTAGCGCCGGTCGTGGCCCAGGCGGTCCTCCACGTACCGGATCATCTCCTCGCCCTTGCCGGCCAGCGCCAGCAGCCGGTCGGTCAGGTCCCGGTTGGTGAGCTCGTTGCCGGCGCCGATGTTGTAGATCTGGCCCGGCGCCCCGGAGGTGAGGACGGCGTGGATGGCGCTGCAGTTGTCCTCCACGTACAGCCAGTCCCGCTTGTTCAGGCCGTCCCCGTACAGCGGCACCTGGCGGCCGTCCAGGAGGTTGGTGGCGAACAGCGGGATCACCTTCTCCGGGTACTGCCAGGGGCCGAAGTTGTTGGAGGACCGGGTCACCATGACCGGGAGGCCGTAGGTGGTGTGGTACGACAGGGCGATCAGGTCCGAGCCGGCCTTGGATGCGCTGTAGGGCGAGCGGGGCTCGAGCAGGTCGGACTCCCGGCTGTCCCCGGATTCCACCGAGCCGTACACCTCGTCGGTGGACACGTGCAGCACCCGACCGATGCCCAGCTGGCGGGAGGCGTGCATGACCGCGTTGGTGCCCACGCAGTTGGTGACCACGAAGTCCTCCGGCCCGGTGATGGACCGGTCCACGTGGCTCTCGGCGGCGAAGTGGACCACCGCGTCGTGGCCCCGGGCGGCCTCGGTGAAGGCGTCCAGGTCGCAGATGTTGGCGTGCACGAACCGGAAGCGGGAGCCGTGGTCGCGCTCCACCTGCTCCAGGGTGGACCGGTTACCGGCGTAGGTGAGGGCGTCGTACACCGTCACCTCGTCGTCGCTGTTGGCCATGAGCCAGCGGACGTAGTTGGACCCGATGAACCCGGCCCCGCCGGTGACCAGAAGTTTCATGGCCGCCAAGGTTAGTAGGGGCGCCCCGACGGCCCCCCGTCACCTACTGCAGGTCGATGTTGCAGTGGTCCCCGACCATCAGCCGGGTGGCGCTGGGCCGGCGCGCCGAGCGGGTGACCTCCACGTGGTGGCCGAGCAGGGAGTCCTCCAGCCGGCCGGCGCCCGCCACCCGGCAGTCGTCGAGGATCACGGAGTGCTCCACCTCGCTGCCCTCGATGACGCACCGCCGCCCGATGGCCGAGAAGGGCCCGATGAAACTGTCGGTCACCGTCGTGCCGGCACCGATCACCACCGGGCCGCGCACCCGGCTGCGGGTCACCCGGGCGCCCGCCTCCACCACCACCCGGCCGTCCAGGTCGGACTCGTCGTCCACCTCGCCGTCCACCCGGCGTTCCAGCGTCTCGAGGATGAGCCGGTTGGCCTCCAGCAGGGGGGTCAGCTTGCCGGTGTCGATCCACCAACCGTCGAGCACCTCGGTGCGGACCCGCAGGCCCTGGTCGACCAGCCACTGGATGGCGTCGGTGATCTCCAGCTCGCCCCGGGCCGACGGCTGGATGGCGGCCACCGCGTCGTGGATGCGCGTGTCGAACAGGTACACCCCGACCAGGGCCAGGTTGGACGGCGGGTCGGCCGGCTTCTCGAGCAGTCGCACCACCGAGCCGTCGGCGGCCAGCTCGGCCACGCCGAAGCGGTGGGGGTCGGGAACCGGCTTGAGCAGGATCTGGGCACAGGGCGGCTCGGCGGCACGGTCGTCGAGGGTCGGGGTCCGGGCCCGCAGCCGGTCGTCCTCGAAGCGGTCGACGAAGTCCTTGAGGCTCTGCCTCAACAGGTTGTCCCCCAGGTACATCACGAAGTCGTCGTCGGCCAGGAAGTCCCGGGCTATCAGCACGGCGTGCGCCAGCCCGAGCGGTGCCTCCTGGGGCAGGTAGGTCACCGACAGCCCCCACCCGGACCCGTCGCCCACCGCAGCCATGACCTCGCCGGCGGTGTCGCCGACCACGATGCCGACATGTTTGATGCCGGCGTCGGCTATGGCCTCCAATCCGTAAAAAAGGATGGGTTTGTTGGCCACCGGCACCAGCTGCTTGGCACGCGTGTGCGTGATGGGCCGGAGGCGGGTCCCTGCGCCACCGGCCAGGATCAACGCCTTCACGGCGGCGAGGCTATCACCGGAGGTGGGTGACGTCCCCGACGGCCAAGTGGCGCCCGGCGACCACCAGCCGGCCCAGGTCGTCGACCGACTCGGCCCGGCCGTCCAGCCGCTGCCCGTCCCCCAGGTGGACCGACACCTGACGGCCGACGGTGGCGCAGCGCCGCCGGTAGTCCTCCCCGACGGCGTGCCAGTCGGCCGCCCGCCGGTCCAGGTCGCGCAGCCAGGCCACCAGGAGGTCCTCCCGGCGCACCCGCCGGCCGGCCAGTTCGTCGAGCACCGCCGCCCCCGGCGGCCCGCCGTGCACGTTGAGGCCCATGCCCACCGTCACCGCCCCTCCGGCCGCCTCGGCCAGGATCCCGGCCAGCTTCCTGTCCCCGGCCAGCAGGTCGTTGGGCCACTTGATGTCCGGCTCCACCCCGGCCACGTCGGCGCAGGCCGCCTGGGCCGCCAGCGCCACCGCCGCCGTGACCAGGTGCCAGCGGTCGACCGGCAGGCCCACCGGCCGCAGCAGCACCGATACCAGCAGGCCGTCCCCGGGCCGGGCGTCCCAGGTGCGGTCCAGCCGGCCCCGGCCGGCGGTCTGGAAATCGGCGGCCACCACCAGGCCCTCGGGCGCCCCCTCGGCGGCCAGTCGCGCCACCAGCTGGTTGGTGGAATCGGCCGATTCCAGAAATCTGATGTCATGGAAACGCGTTTCGACGGCCAGAGCGGCGCGGACCCGCTCGTCGAGTATCACCGACAGAATCCCGTCTCTGTCATGGCATGCAGGCTCGTCGCATCTGTCATGTAGCCATCATGGTCGCCGGCGCGGCTGTGACGGGTGGCCTCCTGGTTGGCCTGGCCCCCTCGTCGCCCGGCCACGGTCGGGCGGTGCTCAGCGCCGTGGCCGCCCCGGTGCCGGTGGCGCACCAGATGGGTGTCCCGCTCCCGCCGTCGTTCCCGGCCCCGGCGGCCGCGCCCGCCCCCGCCCCGGTCGTGACCGCAGCCGCCGCGGCCGTCCCGGCCGTCCCGGCGGCCCACGTCGTCGCCGCTCCGGCCCCGGTCGTCCACCCGGCGCCGCCCGTCGCCGCGGCGGCCGCCCCGGTGCGTCCGGTCGCCGTCGCCACCCAGCCGACCCATCCCGTCGTAGCCACCGAGGCGGCCTCCTCTGCGCCTAATGGCGAGGCGAACGGCGTGCCCATCGCCGTGGCCGACCCTCCGGTCTGGGTGGTGCTGAACGGGGCGTGCATGAGGACCGGCGAGCACGAGGCAACGGCGGGCGGCTGGACGACAGTGTCGGAGTCGTTCTGCCAGTCGGTCACCCCGGCCGGCGTCTACGTCACCGCCGGGCCGTCCGGCCAGTGCGGGCTGGTCTCGCCTGCGGTCGCCGCCGAGGACCATCTCACGGTGGTCCCCGAGTCGCAGTGCATCAACCCGCCGCGCACCGGATAGCCAGGACGCGGAGGATTGCGGGAGGGCACGGGGACCCTACAGAATGCCTGTCCGTGCTCACCAAGGTCCTGATAGCCAACCGGGGCGAGATCGCCGTCCGGGTCATCCGCACATGCCGCGAGCTCGGTATCGCCACCGTCGCCGTGTACTCGGACCTCGACCGGGACGCCCTCCATGTGCGCCTGGCCGATGAGGCTTACGCCCTGGGGGGACAGACGGCGGCGGAGAGCTATCTCAACACGGACAAGATCCTGGAGGTCCTGGCCCAGTCCGGGGCCGACGGGGTGCACCCCGGTTACGGGTTCTTCTCGGAGAACGCCGACTTCGCCCGGGCCATCAGCGGGGCGGGGGTCACCTGGATCGGCCCCCCGCCGGGGGCCATCGAGGTCATGGGCGACAAGATCAGCTCCCGGCTGGCCGCCCAGCGGGCCGACGTGGCCGGCGTCCCCGGGACCACCGAGGTGCTGCAGTCGGCCGAGGAGGTGGTGACCTTCGGCAACGAGCACGGCTGGCCGGTCGCCATCAAGGCCGCCTACGGCGGGGGCGGGCGGGGCATGCGGGTGGTGCGGAGCCCCGATGAGGCGGCCGCCGCCCTGGAGTCGGCCCAGAGGGAGGCCGAGAAGGCCTTCGGCCGCTCCGAGAGCTACATGGAGCGCTACCTGACCTGGCCCCGTCACGTCGAGGTGCAGATCTTCTGCGACACCCACGGCAACGCCGTTTACCTGGGCACCCGCGACTGCTCGGCCCAGCGCCGTCACCAGAAGCTGATCGAGGAGGCCCCCGCCCCGGGCATCCCCGAGGCCACGCTCACCGCCATGGGCGAGGCGGCCGTCAAGGTGGCCAAGGCCTGCGGGTACGTGAACGCCGGCACCGTCGAGTTCATCTACCAGGACGGCGACTTCTACTTCCTGGAGATGAACACCCGGCTGCAGGTCGAGCACCCGGCCACCGAGGCGGTCTTCCAGCGGGACCTGGTGGCCCTGCAGCTGCGCATCGCGTCGGGGGAGCCGATCGGTTTCAGCCAGGAGGACGTCAAGCCCCACGGCCACGCCATCGAGATCCGGCTCAACGCCGAGGACCCGGCCGGCGGCCGGTTCCTCCCCTCCCCCGGCACCATCAGCCGGTTCTACCGGCCGGACGGCTTCGGCGTGCGGGTGGACGCCGGCTACGACGAGGGCGACACGGTCAGCCAGTTCTACGACAACCTGATCGCCAAGCTGGTGGTGTGGGGCACCGACCGGGAGGACGCCCGCCGGCGGACCCTGCGGGCGCTGAAGGAAACCGTCATCGAGGGGCCGGCCACCACCATCCCGGCCGACATCGCCATCCTCGAGCACCCGGACTTCATCAGCATCGAGCACTCCACCAACTGGGTGGAGCAGAAGCTGGACCTGAGCGGCGTGTCCTCGGCGGCCGTCCCGGCCGCCCCGGACGCCGAGGGGCGGGTGCAGCGGGACGTGGACGTGGAGGTCAACGGCCGGAAGTTCTCCGTCAAGCTGTGGGTGCCCGACGTGGCCCCGGTGGCCGCCACCGCAGGCAGGCCGGCCCGGCCCCGGGCCGGCGCCGCCTCGGGCGGCCACTCCGCCGGCGGGGGCAGCGGACAGGTGTCGGTCCCGATGCAGGGAACCATCGTCAAGGTGCTGGTCAAGGTGGGCGACGAGGTCGAGGCCGGCCAGACCGTCACCGTCCTCGAGGCCATGAAGATGGAGAACAACATCACCGCCGAGACCTCCGGCACCGTCAGCGAGGTCAAGGTCAGCCCCGGTGACGCCGTCGGCGCCGGCGACGTGGTGGTCGTGATCGCCTGATTATTCGGCGGCGTCGGCCAGGGCCTCCGACAGGGTGGGGTGGACCAGGCAGCTCTCCACGATGTCGCTGACCTTGAGGTGGGCGGTCACGGCCAGCGCCAGCACCGAGATGAGCTCGGCGGCGTGCCGGCCCACGATCGAGCCGCCCAGCACCACCCCGGTGGCCGGGTCGGAGATGATCTTGACGAACCCGCCCGGGTCGTCGTTGATCAGGGCCTTGGCGGCGGCCGCGTAGGGGACCTTCGTCACCCGGATCTTGCGGCCGGTGGCGAAGGCCTCGGCCTCGGCCAGCCCCACATCGGCGATCTCCGGCTCGGTGAAGATGGCCGACGCGGCCTTCTCGTAGTCGATGTGGCGGTGCTCGCGGGTGTGGATGCCCATGATGTGCTCGGCGATCTTGCGACCCTGCATCGAAGCGACCGAAGAAAGCGGCAGCTTTCCTGACACGTCCCCGGCGGCGTAGATGTGCCCCACGTTCGACTGGCAGTGGTGGTTGATCGGGATGAACCCGTAGTCGGTCTTGACCCCGGCCGATTCCAGCCCCAGCCCGTCGCTGTTGGGGATGGATCCGATGGCGAGGAGGGCGTGCGTGCCCCGGGCCACCCGCCCGTCATCGCAGCGCACCGACACCTGGCCGTCCTCGTCCACGTCGATGCCCTCGGCCCGGGCCCCCTTGAACAGCCGCACCCCGCGCCGCAGCAGCTCCTCTTCGAGGGCGGCCGCCACCTCGGGGTCCTTGCTGGGCAGCACCTGCTGGCGGCTCACGATCAGCGTCACCTTGGCGCCGAAGGACGCGAACATGTGCACGAACTCCACGCCGGTGACGCCTGAGCCGATCACCACCAGGTGGCTGGGCATGACCGACGGCGGATAGGCCTGGCGGGTGGTGAGCACCCGCTCACCGTCGGGGTCGGCCCAGTCGGGGATGCGGGGCCGGCTGCCGGTGGCCACCAGTATGGCGTCGGCCTCGATCTCCTCGTCGCCCTGATCGGTGGTGGCCAGCACCCGGTGCGGGCCGATCAGCCGACCGCTGCCGCGGATGAGGCGCACACCCTGGCTGGTCAGCAGCCGGGTGACCTGGGTGTTGAGATGATCCTCGATCTCGTTGACCCGGTGGCGTTGGGCGTCGAGATCGAGTGCCGCCTCCTGGTGCACCAGGCCCATCCCCTCGATGCGCCGGGAGAAGCTCATGGCTCCGCCGGTGGCGATCATGGTCTTGGACGGGATGCAGTCCCACAGGTGGGCGGCCCCGCCCACCACGTCGCGCTCTATGACGGTCACTTCGGCGCCCAGGCGGGCGGCGTAGGTGGCCGCCGTGTTCCCGGCCGGCCCCCCGCCGATGATCACGAATCGGGTGGGCATCTCAGCGGCTCGGCTGGTAGACGCCGAATTCGGATCTCAACACGTCACTCACCTCTCCGAGTGTGGCTCGCCGGCGCAGGGCTTCCTTCATGGGCGGGAGGAGGTTCGCCGTCCCCTTCGCCGCGGTGGCCAGGTCGGCCAGGGCGGCGTCGACCGCCGCCTGGTCGCGTTCGGCCCGGGTGCGCCGGACCCGGTCGACCTGGTGGCGCTCGAGCGCCGGATCTATGGGGAACACCTCGGCCGAGCCCGGTTCCTCGTCGACGAACCTGTTGACACCGACGATGACCTTGGAGGCGGAGTCGACGGCCTTGGCGTAGGCGTAGGCGGCCTGCTCGATCTCATCCTGCATGTAGCCCGCTTCGATGGCGGCGACCGACCCGCCCATCCCGTCGATCTTCTCCAGGTAGCCCCAGGCCTCCGCCTCCACCGCGTCGGTGAGCGACTCCACGAAGTAGGAGCCGGCCAGCGGATCGGCCGTGTCGGTGACCCCGGACTCGTTGGCCACGATCTGCTGGGTGCGCAGGGCGATGGTGGCCGCCTTGGCGGTGGGCAGGCCGAGCGCCTCGTCGAACCCGTTGGCGTGCAGGCTCTGGGTGCCTCCCAGCACCGCGGCCAGGGACTGGAGGGTGACCCGGGCGATGTTGTTCTCCGGCTGCTGCGCCGTCAGGGTGGAGCCGCCCGTCTGGGTGTGGAAGCGCAGGAGCCTGCTCTTCTCCTCCTGGGCCCCGAAACGCTCGGTCATGATCCGGGCCCACATGCGCCGGGCGGCCCGGAACTTGGCCACCTCCTCGAAGAAGTTGTTGTGGGCGTTCCAGAAGAAGCTCAGCCGGGGGGCGAACTCGTCGACGGGCAGCCCGGCCTTCACCGCCGCCTCCACGTAGGCGATCCCGTTGGCCAACGTGAACGCGATCTCCTGCACCGCCGTCGACCCGGCCTCGCGGATGTGGTACCCCGATATCGAGATGGTGTTCCAGCTGGGCAGGTGCTCCCGGCAGTAGGCGAAGATGTCGGTGATCAGCCGCATGGACGGACGGGGCGGGTAGATGTAGGTGCCCCGGGCCACGTACTCCTTGAGGATGTCGTTCTGGATGGTCCCGCCCAGCTTCTCGGCCGGGATCCCCTGCTCCTCGGCCACCAGCTGGTACAGGAGCAGCAGGATGGAGGCGGTGGCGTTGATGGTCATCGACGTGGTGACCTGGTCCAGGGGGAGACCCGCCAGCAGGACCCGCATGTCGTCGATGGAGTCGATGGCCACCCCCACCTTGCCGACCTCGCCCAGCGCCCGGGGATGGTCGGAGTCGTAGCCCATCTGGGTGGGCAGGTCGAAGGCGCACGACAGGCCGGTGCCACCCCCGGCGAGCAGCAGCCGCCACCGCTCGTTGGTGGCTTCGGCGGTACCGAAACCGGAGTACTGGCGGATGGTCCACGGCCGGCCCCGGTACATGGTCGGGTAGATGCCCCGGGTGAAGGGGAAGCCCCCGGGCACCCCCAGCTGCTTCCCGGTGTCCCAGCCCTGCAGGTCGGACGGGCCGTACACCGCCTTGATCTCGATACCGGAATCCGTCCGGCGGACGTCGCTGGCCATGACGCTTAGGTTAGATGGATACGCCGGGGTGCTCCGGAGCCGGCCCCTGATGCGGGTCCGGGTGCGCCTCGGGACATATCCGGCCCGGTACATGCCCCGCTCCACCCGGATGATCCGACCCCGCCCCGCCTCGTGGCCCATGGCGTCGGCCACGACCTTGGCCGCCGGGGGCACCAGGCCCCGGTGGCGCAGGGCCGCTACCACGTCGCCCACCGTCCAGGTGCGACCCGAGCCCAGCATGAGCGCCACGATGGCGCACCTGAGATCGCGGCCCCAGAGATACTGCGGCAGGGGTGCTTCGCCCACGCCCGGAACGCTAAGACCCGGGTGTGACGGCATTTCGTGAAGGCCACGTCACGTCGACAGGGGCGTTTCGACGTGATGCGGCGCAGCGCGGGCCACCCCACGCCGGACTGGACGCGCCACGTCACGTCGACACGAGACATTCGACGTGACACGGCGCGCACCGGCGCCATCCGGCGGCCGGGCTCTGGACATTGAGCGCGCCACGTCGCGTCGACGACCGCATTTCGACGCGACGTGGCCCAGCGGCAGGACACCGGCTCAACCCGGGCCCGGGCGGGCCCTTTTTCCCCCTAGGCCGAAACCGGAGCGGCGATCGGATGGGGCATGCACAGCCCGTCGTACTCGGCGATGACCAGCTGCTCCTTGGGGATGCTGCAGGCCGCGCACTCCGGGTCCCGGTTGACCTTGAAGGTCCGGAAGCTCTCCTCCAGCGCGTCGTAGGCCAGCAGGCGGCCGGCCAGCAGGTCGCCCACGCCGAGCAGCAGCTTGATGGTCTCCATGGCCTGGATGCTGCCGATGATGCCGGGCAGCACGCCCAGCACCCCGGCCTCGGAGCACGACGGGGCCAGCTCGGCCGGGGGCGGCTCGGGCACCTGGCACCGGTAGCAGGGACCCTCGTGGGGCAGGTACACGCTGGCTTGACCCTCGAAGCGGAATATCGAGCCGTGCACCACCGGGATTTCCAGCTTCAAGGAGGCGTCGTTGACCAGGTACCGGGTCGGGAAGTTGTCGGTGCCGTCCACGATCACGTCGTACCCGGAGAAGATGTCGAGGATGTTGTCGGCGCCCAGACGCACGTCGTAGGTCACCACGGTCACGTCGGGGTTCAGCCCGGTCAGCGTCTTCTTGGCCGAGTCGACCTTGCGGTCGCCGATGCGGTCCATGTTGTGCAGGATCTGGCGCTGCAGGTTGGACTCGTCGACCACGTCCATGTCGATGATCCCGAGCGTGCCGACGCCGGCCGCGGCCAGGTACAGGGCCGCCGGCGAGCCCAGACCACCGGCCCCGAGGAGCAGCACCTTGGAGTCGAGCAGCTTGGCCTGGCCGGCCACGTCGACCTCGGGCAGCAGGATGTGGCGCTGGTAGCGGTTGCGCTGGTCGGCGGTCAGGCTGACCGGGGCCCTCCAGCTGCGACCCTCGTCCTTCCACTTGTTGAACCCGCCGGCCATGGACAACACGTCGGTGTAGCCCAGCTGGGTCAGGGTGTCGGCGGCGAAGGCGGACCGGGTGCCGCCGGCGCAGTAGATCACGATGTGGGCGTCGTGGTCGGGGATCTTGTTCTCCACCTGGCTCTCCAGGTGTCCCCGGGGGATGTGGACGGCGCCGGGCAGGGCCCCCTGCTCGTACTCGTCGGGCTCGCGAACGTCGAGGACCACGGTCCCCGGACGGGCCACCTCGGCCTCCGCGTCGGAGGTCTCCACCTCGCGGATGCGGGCCTTGGTGTCACGGAGCAGATCACGGAAGCTGGCCATGCGCTAAATCCTACCGTTACGGTCGGGTTATGGAATTGGACGAGGTGATCAGGCGCCGCCGGATGTGCCGGGACTTCTCCGACCGCCCCGTCGGCCGGGACGTGGTGGACCGCCTGCTCGACCGGGCCCGGCGGGCTCCCTCGGCCGGCCACACCCAGGGCTGGGCCTTCCTGGTGATGGAGGGACCGGCCGAGGTGGGCCGGTTCTGGCGGGCCACCTCCGACCCGGACTGGCTCGCCGCCCCCAGCCTGCCCGGACTGCTACGGGCCCCCGTGGTGGTGGTGCCGATGGCCAGCGAGTCGGCCTACCGGGACCGTTACGGCGAGAAGGACAAGGCCCTGGCCGGGCCCGCCGGGGGGTGGAGCGTGCCCTACTGGACCGTCGACGTGTCCTTCGCCACCATGCTCCTGCTCCTGGGGGCGGTGGACGAGCGGCTGGGGGCCCTGTTCTTCGGGCTGCGGCCCGGTAGCCCGGACCGGTTGCGCCACGAGTTCGGCGTGCCCGACGGTTGGGATCCCATCGGGGCCGTGGCGCTGGGCTGGCCGGCCCCCGCCGAGCGGCCGTCCGGGTCGTCCACCCGGCGGCCCCGTCGGGCCTGGGACGAGGTGGTGCACCGGGGCGGTTGGTAGAAGCGGCCGTCAGCCCGGGACGGCCACCAGTCCCGGAAGGACGTCGCTGATCGACCCTCTCACCACCGCCGCCGCCATGTGGTCGTAGGGGGTGGGCTCGGCGTTGACGATCACCACGGCGGCGCCGGCCTCCCGGGCCAGCGGCACCAGGCCGGCCGCCGGGTGCACCCCCAGGCTGGTGCCCACGGCCAGGAGCACGTCGCAGGAGATGGCCGCCAGCTCGGCCCGCAGGATGGTGCGGGGGTCCAGGGACTGTCCGAAGCTGATGGTGGCCGATTTCAGGATCCCGCCGCACGACCGGCAGCAAGGGTCCTCCTCGCCGGCCCGCACCCGCTCCAGCGCCACCTCCATGGGCGCCTCGTCCTGGCAGTCCCAGCACACCACCCGGTGCATGGTGCCGTGGACCTCTATCACCCGGCTGGGATCCTGGCCGGCCCTCTGGTGCAGCTCGTCGATGTTCTGGGTCACCACCGCCACCAGCCGGCCCTGCCGCTCCAGCTCGACCAGGGCCCGGTGGCCGGCGTTGGGGCGGGCGGCCCACGCCGGCGACTGCAGCCTCTGCTGCCACGACAGGCGCCGGACCTCCGGATCGGACAGGTAGTACGAGAGCGTCGAGGTCCTCTCGGCGGCGGGATTCCTGGTCCACACGCCCTGCGGCCCCCTGAAGTCGGGGATCCCGCTGTCGGTCGAGATCCCGGCCCCGGTGAGCGCGGTGACCCGGTTGGCCTCCCGCAGCACCTCGGCGGCCCGGGCCGCATCTCCGTCAGCAGCCATCTCCCCAGTGTCACACATACCCCTTGCCAACCGTCCCGGACATTGTTATACATGAAATGCACTCTTAACAGCTCGGGAGGTACCAGGTGTCACTTGTTGCATTCGATTCCGACGTCGTAGCGGTCCGGCCCTGGGAGGACCGGGAGGCGGAGGTGGTCTCCTTCGACCCCCGCTCCCCCTATGTGGAGCGGTTCTGGTTGGGGATCATCGGCCCGAGCACGACCTGGTTGATGAGGCGGCTGGCGGCCGGCTTCGACGCCGCCCCGGACGGGTTCGACCTGTCGCTCAGCGAGACGGCCCGGGCCCTGGGGCTGGGTGACCGGGGTGGCCGCAACTCCCCGTTCTTCCGCACCGTCAACCGCATGGTGCAGTTCGAGCTGGCCCGCACGACCGGGCCGGGCGAGCTGCAGGTCGCCCGGCGGCTGCCGCCCCTCACCCGGCGGCAGGCCGGTCGCCTCTCCCCCGCCCTCCAGGAGGCCCACGAGCGCTGGCTGGCCGACTCCATGAGCGTCCCGCCCGCCGAGGCGGCCCGCCGCCGCAGCCGTCAGCTGGCCCTGAGCCTGCTGGAGCTGGGGGAGGACTCCGAGGCAGTGGAGCGCCAGTTGCTGCGCTGGCGGTACCACCCGGCCCTGGCCCGGGAGTCGATGTGCTGGGCCATGGAGCGCCATTTCCAGGCCCGGGCGGCGTCGGCGGCCGGCTGACCCGCCCACCCCATCCGTTTGGCCGGGCGGCACCGTACCTTGGGTCCAGTGCCCCGCCCGCCCAGCATCCCACCCGCCCGCCAGATCCACCTGCCCGGCCGGGGCCGCACCTGGGTGTACGACTCCGGGCGCCCCCCGGAGCCCCGGCCGGGGGACGGGGACACCCCCCTGATCCTCCTGCACGGCTGGACCTCGACGACGGCGTTGAACTGGTACCGCTGCTTCCCGGCCCTCACCCGCCGCTTCCGGGTGCTGGCCCTCGACCACCGGGGTCACGGGCGGGGCATCAGCAGCCGCCTGCCGTTCCGGCTGGAGGACTGCGCCGACGACGTGGCCGCCCTGATCGAGACCCTCGACCTCGGGCCCTCCACCGTGGCGGGCTACTCCATGGGCGGCCCCATCGCCCAGCTGTCATGGCGCCGGCACCCCGACGCGGTGGCCGGGCTGGTGCTGTGCGCCACCGCCGCCCGATTCACCACCCCCGGGCAGTTCAGCGGGTCCATCAGCCGGCTGGGGGCGGGGGCGTCGGTGGCCCTGTCGTTGCTGCCGCCCGCGCTGCGCCGCCAGGGCATGGGCCTGATCACCCGCCGCTGGAGCGCCAACGGCTCGATGGCCGACTGGGCCATCGACGAGTACGGCGGTCACGACCCGTCGGCCATCGTGCAGGCCGGGCTAGCCCTGTCGCGCTTCGACTCCACCGGCTGGGTGGACCAGATCGACGTCCCCACCGCGGTGGTGATCACCGAGACCGACACCACCGTGTCGCCCCGCCGCCAGAGGTTCCTGGCCGACACCATCCCGGGGGCCCGGGCCTTCCCGGTGGAAGGCGACCACCGTGCGTGCGTGGAGTCACCGGGTCAGTTCGTGCCCGCCTTCCTGGCGGCCTGCGACGCCGTCCGGCACCGGCCGGCCGCCCGCAACGCCACCGGCCGCTGACGCCCCGGTACCGCCCGCCTCACTCCCCGCCGTCGGAGCGGGCCAGGTCCGCCTCTATGGCCGCCGCCGCCTCCATGACCGCCGCCGAGTAACGGTGGCCGGGCCGGCGGGTGGTCCTCTCCACCGGCCCCGACACCGACACCGCCGCCGCCACCTGGCCGCCCACCCGCACCGGGGCGCTGACCGACGCCACCCCGGCCTCCCGCTCCTCGACACTCTCGGCCCAGCCCCGGGCCAGCACGGCCGGGTCGTGGCCGAGCACCTTGGCCGCCGAACCCCGGTCCATGGGCAGCACCGCCCCGATGGCCACGATGGTCCGCAGGCTGTGGGGCGACTCGGACGCCGCCACGCACACCCGGGTGTCCCCGGAGCGTACGTACAGCTGGGCGCTCTCCCCCGTGCGGTCCCTCAGGCGCACCAGCCGCGGGGCGGCGATCTCCACCAGCGAGCGGTGGGCCCGGGAACCGGCCGCCCGGCCCAGCGCCGCCAGGCGGGGCCCCAGGACGAACCGGGACCGGGCATCACGGGCCACCAGGCCGTGCCCCTCCAGGGCCACGGCCAGGCGGTGGGCCGTGGCCCGGGGCAGACCGGTCCGGCTGGTCAACTCCCCGAGGGCGCACGGGCCGGCGGCCAGGGCCTCCAGGATCAGAACCGTCTTGTCCACCACCCCCACGCTGCTTAGACTCGATCCCACAGTCCAAGATCGTATCTCAGAATGTGGGATGGAAGATGCCATGAGTGATCCCCGCACCCTCGCCGACAAGGTCTGGGAGAGCCACGTCGTGCGTGCCGCCGAAGGCGAACCCGACCTGCTCTACATCGACCTGCACCTGGTCCACGAGGTGACCTCGCCGCAGGCCTTCGACGGCCTGCGCATCAACGGCCGCCCGGTCCGCCGGCCCGACCTGACGGTGGCGACCATGGACCACAACGTGCCCACCACGGCGCTGGACCGGCCGGTGGAGGACCCCGTCTCGGCCCGGCAGATGGAGGTCCTGGCCGCCAACTGCGAGGAGTTCGGGATCCGGTTGTTCCCCATGGGCGACCCCCACCAGGGCATCGTGCACATCATCGGCCCGGAGCTGGGCCTGACCCAGCCGGGGATGACCATCGTCTGCGGCGACAGCCACACCTCGACCCACGGCGCCTTCGGGGCCCTGGCGTTCGGGATCGGCACCAGCGAGGTGGAGCACGTGCTGGCCACCCAGACCCTCCCCCAGCGCCGGCCCCGGACCATGGCCGTCAACGTGGAGGGCAGCCTGCCCGACGGGGTGACCCCCAAGGACCTGGTGCTGGCCATCATCGGGCGGATCGGGACCGGCGGGGGCATGGGCCACGTGATCGAGTACCGGGGCCGGGCGGTGCGGGAGCTCTCCATGGAGGGTCGCATGACGGTGTGCAACATGTCCATCGAGGCCGGGGCCCGGGCCGGTATGGTCGCCCCGGACGACATCACCTTCGCCTATCTCGAGGGCCGGCCCCACGCTCCGGCGGGCGCGGCCTGGGAGCAGGCCCTCGACGAGTGGCGTTCCCTGGCCACCGACCCGGGAGCCCGCTTCGACCAGGAGGTCACCCTGGACGGGGCCGAGCTCACCCCATTCGTCACCTGGGGCACCAACCCGGCCCAGGTCGTTCCCATCGGCGGCCGGGTGCCCAGCCCCGACGATTTCGCCGAACCGACGGCCCGTGACGCCGCCGCCCGGGCCCTGACCTACATGGACCTCAGCGCCGGGACCGCCATCCGGGACATCCCGGTGGACACCGTTTTCATCGGCTCGTGCACCAACGGGCGGATCGAGGACCTGCGGGCCGCCGCCTCGGTTCTCGAGGGCCGCCGGGTCTCGTCGTCGGTCCGGGCGCTGGCCGTCCCCGGCTCGGGCGCGGTCAAGGCCCAGGCCGAGGCCGAGGGCCTGGACCGGGTCTTCTCGGCCGCCGGCTTCGAGTGGCGCAACCCCGGATGCTCCATGTGCCTGGCCATGAACCCGGACAAGCTGGCCCCTGGCGAGCGGTCCGCGTCGACCTCCAACCGCAATTTCGAGGGCCGCCAGGGCCGCGGGGGCCGCACCCACCTGGTGTCGCCGGCGGTGGCCGCGGCGACGGCGGTGGCCGGGCACTTCGCCGCCCCCGCCGATCTCAGCTAGCAGGAACCCATCGAGGATTCAGGAAGGACTCAC
>DASSZD010000015.1:0-66502 GCA_035702985.1 Acidimicrobiales bacterium | reverse complement strand
ACGTCGCGGGTGATCGACGGGTTCTCGCTCTTGCGGGCGATCTTGTCGATCTCGTCGATGTAGATGATGCCGGTCTCGGCCTTCTTGACGTCGTAGTCGGCGGCCTGGATCAGCTTGAGCAGGATGTTCTCCACGTCCTCGCCCACGTAGCCGGCCTCGGTGAGGGCGGTGGCGTCGGCGATGGCGAACGGGACGTTGAGCATGCGGGCCAGGGTCTGGGCCAGGAACGTCTTGCCGCACCCGGTGGGGCCGAGGAGCAGGATGTTGGACTTCTGCAGCTCCACCTCGGCGTCGGCGTAGCCGCCCGACTGGACCCGCTTGTAGTGGTTGTACACGGCGACCGAGAGGATCTTCTTGGCCCTCTCCTGGCCGATCACGTAGTCATTGAGAAAGTTGAAGATCTCGGCCGGCTTGGGCAGCTCATCGAAGCGGACCTCGCTGCTTTCCGACAGCTCCTCTTCGATGATGTCGTTGCACAGGTCGATGCACTCGTCGCAGATGTAGACCCCAGGGCCGGCGATGAGCTTCTTCACCTGCTTCTGCGACTTGCCGCAGAAGGAGCACTTGACCAGATCGCTGGACTCGCCGAACTTCGCCACGTTCCCCCGCTCCCGCGTCAGGCGACGCCCGCGGCCTGCGGGACGAACGCCAACTCTCTGGTCGTGATCACTTCATCGATGATGCCGTACTGCTGGGCCTCCTCGGCGCTCATGATGAAATCGCGGTCGGTGTCGCGTGCGATGCGCTCCACGTCCTGGCCGGCATCGGTGGCCAGCATGTGGTTGAGGAGGTCCCGCATGCGCAGGATCTCCTTGGCCTGGATCTCGATGTCCGCGGCCTGGCCGGCGGCCCCGCCGTGGGGCTGGTGGATGAGGATGCGGGCGTGGGGCAGGGCGTAGCGCTTGCCCTTGGTCCCGCCGGCGAGGATCACCGCCGCGGCCGACGCCGCCTGCCCGTAACAGAACGTGGATATGTCGTTCTTCACGAACTTCATGGTGTCGTAGATGGCGAACAGGGCGGTGATGTCACCGCCCGGGCTGTTGATGTAGATGCTGATGTCCTTGTCGGCGTTCTTGTACTCCAGGTACAGCAGCTGGGCGCACACTGCGTTGGCCACGTAGTCGTCGATCGGGGTGCCGAGGAAGACGATGTTCTCCTCGAGCATGCGGGAGAAGAGGTCGTAGCTCTTCTCACCCCGGTTCGTCTGCTCGAAGACACCTGGGATGTGGTACTGGGCGACTGGGTTGATCATTGTTCTCCGGTCTCCTCATCCTGGGGAACGTCTTCGGATTCGGCTTCGGCGGGTTGAGGGGCGGCTCCATCGTCCGAAGCCTCGTCTTGCTGGTCCGGCTCGAGCAGCGCCCGGTCGATGGGCTGGCCCTCGGGGTCGACGATCTCGACGTGTTCGAGGAGCCACTCCAGGGCCCGGGATTTTCTCCAATCCGAGCGTACCGCGGGCATCTGATCAGCGCGTTCCAGGTTTCGGCGCACCTGCGCCGGCTTCATCTCGTAGGCGGCGGCCATCCGCTCGATCTCGGCGTCCATGTCCTCGTCGGTCGGCTCGATGCCCTCCGCCTCGGCCACGGCCCGCAGGGCCAGGTCGGCCTTGACCGACGGCACGGCCTGCTGGCGCAGCACCTCGACCAGCTCCGGACCGGACTGGCCGGTGGCCTCCAGGTAGTCGTTGATGGTGGCCCCCTGGCGCTCCAGCCGGTGGCCCATCTCGTGCACCTGGCGCTCCACCTCGGCGTCGACCAGGCTGGCCGGCGGATCGTCCTCGACCAGCTCGATCAGGGCCTCGACGGTGGCGTTGCGCAGGGCCATCGACGCCTGCATGCGCTTGACCATGGCCATCCGCTTGGCCACGTCGGCCCGCAGCTCCTCGACCGTGTCGAACTCGGAGGCCTCGGCCGCCCAGTCGTCGGTGAGGTCCGGGAGCTTCTTCTCCTTGACGTCTTTGACCAGCACCTTGAGCGTCACGGTGTCCTGACCGGGGATCTCGGCGTCGAAGGACAGGATGTCGCCGACCTTGGCTCCGTCGAGCTGCTCGTCCAGCTCGGGCAGGACGCTGCCGGACCCCAGCTCGTAGGAGAAGTCGTCCATGTCCAGGCCGGCGACCGGCTCCCCGTCGCGGGTCCCGGACAGGTCGATGGTCAGGAAGTCACCGTTGCGGGCCGGACGGTCGACCTCCACCAGCTCGCCGAAGTTGCCGCGCAGCCGGTCGATCTGGGCGTCGACGTCCTCGTCGGTGGCCGTCGGGCTGGGGATCTCCACCCGCAACCCGCTGTAGCCGGGCAGCTGGATGTGGGGCCGGATCTCGACCACCGCGTCGAAGGTCACCGGGCCGGACTCCTCGCCGGCCTTGATGTCGATCTCGGGCGGGGCGACCACGTCGACCTCGTGCTGGCGCACCGCCTGGGAGTAGTAGCTGGGCAGGGCGTCGCGCAGGGCTTCGGTCCGCCCGGTCTCCTTGCCCAGCCGGGCCTCCAGGATCCGCCGGGGCGCCTTGCCGGGCCGGAAGCCGGGGATGCGGACCTCCCGGGCGATCTTGCGGAACGCCGCATCGATGTCCTTCTCGAACTCCTGCTCGTCGACCTCGATCGACAGCTTGACCTTGTTCCCCTCGAGGGGCTCCACCACGGCTTTCATATAGATGTCCGAGTCTAGGGGGCGGAGGGGGCTACCGCTCGCCTCCCCGGTGACACCACCGGGACGAAACCGGTCCGAACGCGGTGGTTCCCGCCATGTCCGCCGGTCCGGACCGGCGCTCGCCGCACAGCCGGGGACGGCTGACTCAGCTGGTCACAGGCCGTTCATGCCCACGATCGGCTGGTTGAGGGCCAGGTTGCCGGTAGAGCCGTAGAAGGAGGCGTCGCCGAAGGAGAAGATCCCGCCATCGCGAGCCACCAGCCAATACCCACCCCCATCAGGCGTGGCCGCCATACCCACGACCGGCTGGTTCAGCCTGAGCCCACCCGTCGACCCGAAGAACGGGGCCCCGAAGGAGAAGACCCCGCCATCCGCAGCCACGAACCAGTAGCCCGGCCTGGGCGGCGGCGGCGTCGGCGGAGGCGGGGGCGGAGGCGGGGGCGCGGGGTTCGCTCCCGGGCTCGTTTCGATCAGTGTCCGGCCCGGCTCGTGGCCCCAGTAGGTACCGGCGGCGGTGCAGGTCGAAGCCGTGGGACAGGAGACCCCGTTGAGGCTGTAGTTCTGGGTGGGGTCCGGTGCCGCGCTCGGCACGATCGACCAGGCGGCCCCGTCCCACTGCTCGACCAGCGTCCGGGTGTTGTAACCCTGGCTGTAGGAGGAGTCACCGACGGCGGTGCACGCCGAGACCGACGGGCACGAAACCCCGAGGAGATCGTTGCTCCCGGTCGGGGCCGGGTTGGGGCTCGTCACCAGGGACCAGCCGCCCCCGTCCCACTGCACTATCAACGTCTGCCAGTACGACCCGACGGCGTGCGAACCGACCGCGGTGCAGGCCGACGCCGAAATGCACGAAACCCCGTAGAGATAGCTCCCTGGGGGGAGCAGCTTGGGCGGGTACGTCAGGCGCCAGGCGCTCCCGTCCCACTGCTCGGCGAGCATCTGTTCGGACGGTTGGTTGTTCGGTCCGGTCACCGCGGAGATACCGACAGCCGTGCAGGCTGAGACCGAGACGCAGGAAACCCCGTTGAGGGACCTGTTCTGGGTGGCGCTCGTATTGGGGCTCGCCGAGATCGACCAGGCCGACCCGTCCCACCGCTCGATCAGTGCCTGCGAGTACTCCTGATTACCTGGTCCCAAGAAGGTGTAGCTCCCGACGGCGATGCAGGACGACGCCGAGACACAGGAGACTCCATTGAGTTCGTTGTCATCGGTGGCGCTCGTGTCCGGGCTCGCCACGATCGACCAGGCTGACCCGTCCCACCGCTCGATCAGCGTCTGGTGCCGCAATCCGTTCGGGCCGGTCAAGTAGTAGCCGACGGCGGTGCACGACGACGCCGAGACGCAGGAGACCGCGGCGAGGTTGTTGTCCTCGGTGGCGCTCGTGTCCGGGCTCGCCACGATCGACCAGGCCGACCCGTCCCACCGCTCGATGAGCGTCTGCATGGACGCAGAGACGGCGCCGTTGGGAAGGTGGTGACCGACGGCGAAGCAGGACGACGCCGAGACGCAGGAGACCCCGCTCAGATAGCTGAAGTTGGCATCGGCGGTGGGGCTGGGAACGATGGACCAGGCGCCGGATGGCGATGCAGCCCCGGCGGGCGCGACGGTGGACAACCCCACCGCGCCCAGCACCGCCACCGTGAGCAACGGGACCGCGAAGGACCGGATCCTCGCACCCAGCGAACGGGCGGACGCCCGCCGCCCCGGTACAGCTACGCGTGGATGATCTGACGAACCGGCCGCCATGGGATGCCCCTCCCATCAACGCGGGACCGCACCCATCCCAACAACGGCCTCATCCTGAGCGCAAGGCCCTGGAGTCCAACATGGCCGAACGTCTCACCCGACTTCGCCGATCCGGAAGTTCACGGGCTGTGTCCCCGCCTGACCGGATCCAAGCACTAATCTGAGCTCGATAGCGGCAAAAGCCCTGGTCAGCCGGGGTTCTTGCTCCGGGGAGTGGCGCAGCGGTAGCGCACCTGCTTTGGGAGCAGGAGGTCGGGGGTTCGAATCCCCCCTCCCCGACCCGGCCCTCCGGGCTCCGGGTCCCGCCAGATCGGGCAATTCTGACTTTCGCCTCGGTTTCGGCCCGGGCCGGGTCGGCGCCATGTAGGATCAGCGCCCGTTGCGGGCGTAGCTCAACGGTAGAGCTCCAGCCTTCCAAGCTGGTTACGCGGGTTCGACTCCCGTCGCCCGCTCTGGCAGCACCTATTGCAGCACCCAGTGTTTCCATGTCTTTGCAGCGACCCTTCCGGTTCTCTCGGCGGAGCCCGCTCCGGCCCCTCGCAGCGGTCGGAGCATCGTGGCTGGTGGCCGGCCTGTCACTGGGCGCCGCCATGTGGCCGGGGGGATCGGCGGCCGCCGCTCAGCTTCCGGCCGCCGCTCAGCTTCCGGCCGCCAGCCAGCCGGCCCCGGCCGGCACCTACACCCTCGCCTGGACCACCGCCCACCCGGCGGCCTCCCCCCCGGCCCTGCAGCATGCGGCGGCCGCCTACGACGGGGACAGTTCCGCGGTGGTGCTCTTCGGCGGGGTCACCGCCGGTGGCGGCCTGTCGAATGACACGTGGGTGTGGGACGGGCGCACCTGGACCGAGCACCCCGCCTCGTCCATGGCCCAGGCCCCACCGCCCCGGCAGGACGCCTCCCTGGCGTTCGACCCCTCCCTGCACCAGCTGATCCTCTTCGGCGGCCTGGGCCAGAACGGCACATACCTGGGCGACACCTGGGCGTGGAACGGGGCGTCCTGGTACCAGCTCAAGCCCGGCACGTCCGCCAGTCCCGGTGCCCGCCGCGGCGCAGCCATGACCCTCGGCCCGGATGGGAACCTGGTGCTGTTCGGCGGGGTCGGCCCCGCGGCCACCGCCGGAGCCGGCTCCACCACCTCTGTCCCGCCCGCCACCCAGTCCCCGGCCCAGTCCACGACCTCGGTCGCCCCGGCCGCCCACACCCCGGCCCAACCGGCCACACCGGCCCAGCCCGTCAACGCCAGCGCCACCCCGTCCGCCAACGGACCGGCCACCCAGGTGCTCGGCGACACCTGGCAGTGGACGTCGGCCGGTTGGGTGCCGTCGTCGGCCACCGGCCCGTCGCCGCGCTGGGGGGCGGCCCTGGCCTACGACCCGACCAACCACACCACCGTGCTGTTCTCCGGGGACGGGGCCGTACCGGGCGCCGCCCCCCAGCTCCCGGCCGGCACCTGGACGTGGGACGGGTCGGGGTGGGCCCGCCAGACCCCGGCAGCCTCCCCGCCCGCCCGCTTCGACGCGGTCATGGCCGGGGATCCGGCCGGCGGCGGGCTGGTACTGACCACGGGCGACAGCGGGTCGGGTGTCCTCGGCGACGGTTGGCTGTGGAACGGATCGACCTGGACCGCGGCGAGCACCTCCGGGGGCTCGGCCCGGGAGGCGGCGGCCGGCGCCTACGACCCGACCGGCTCCGACCTGGTGCTCTTCGGCGGAGCCGGCGCCGGCACCCCGGCCACCCTGGGCGACACGGAGCTGATCGCCACCGCCCATCCGGCGTCGAGCCCGGCCACCACGGTGGGCTCCTCCCCCGCCCCGACCGCCACCGGCCCGGGGACGGGCTCCTCGAGCCCCTCCCCGCAGCCGACGGGATCCCCGGCACCGTCGGCGTCCGCCGCCCCCCCGAGCACCTCCCGGACGACGGGTGACCGCAGCGCCGGGACCACCACCAGCCCGTCCGCCGCCCCCGGCCAGTCGGTCGCGTTGCTCCCGGCCTCATCCGCCCCCATGACCCTCCAGACCAGCCAGCAGAACGTCCACCAGGGTGCGATGGTCCGGCTGGCCGGTTCCGGCTTCGCACCGGGCAGCCCGGTCACCATCACCTTCAGCTCCACCTCGTCCCTGGTGGGCCGCAGCGTGGCCGGCCCCCTCGGCAACTTCAGCGCCTCGGTCGCCGTGCCCAGCTCGGCCAGCCCCGGGGAGCACCATTTCGTGGCCACCGGGCGCGGCCCCGACGGCAGGACGCAGACCCTGGTGGCCGCCGTCTTCGTTCTGGGCGCCCCCCACAAGGGCACCCCGCTGGCGGTCGAGCTGGGGATGGTGGCCCTGGCCCTGGCCATCCCGGCCGGGGCGTGGCTGGCCATGACCGGGGCGGGCCGGTGGAGGCGCCGGCGCAACCGGACCGCCGCCGGCTAGAGCCCGAGCGACCGCCCGACGATCTCCTTCATGATCTCGGTGGTCCCGCCGTAGATGGTGGTGATCCGGGCGTCGAGGTAGGCCCGGGCTATCGGGTACTCGAGCATGTACCCGTACCCACCGAACAGCTGGAGGCAGCGGTCCACCGTGCGCTTCTGCAGCTCCGTGCACCACCACTTGGCCATGGCCGCCTCCTCCACGGTGAGCTTCCCCTCGTTGAGGGCGACCACACACCGGTCGATGAACGACTGGCCTATCTCCACCTCAGTGGCCAGCTCCGCCAGCACGAAGCGGCTGTTCTGGAAGGAACCGATGGGCTGCCCGAACGCCTTGCGGTTGGTCACGTAGTCGAGGGTCCAGCCCAGGGCGGCCCGGGCCGCGGCCACCCCGCTGGCGGCGATGGACAGCCGCTCCTGGGGCAGGTTGGACACCAGCTGGACGAAGCCCTGCCCTTCCGACCCGAGCAGGTTGGTGACCGGGACGGCCACGTCGTTGAAGAACAGTTCGGCGGTGTCCTGGGCGTGCTGGCCCAGCTTCTCCAGGTTCCGCCCCCGCTCGAACCCGGCCATCCCCCGCTCGAGCACCAGCAGGGACATCCCCTTGTGCTTCTGGGTGGGGTCGGTCTTGACCGCCACGATGACCAGATCGGCGTTGATGCCGTTGGTGATGAAAGTCTTCGAGCCGTTGACGATGTAGCAGTCCCCGTCGCGCCGGGCGGTGGTCGACATGGACGCCAGATCCGATCCGATGCCGGGCTCGGTCATGGCGATGGCGGTGATCAGCTGCCCGGAGGCGATACCCGGCAACCAGCGGCGCTTCTGCTCCTCGGTGCAGTAGCGCAGGAAATACGGCAGGCAGATGTCGTTGTGCAGGGTTAGACCCAGGCCGGCGGCGCCGGCCCCCACCGCCTGCACCTCCTCCCCGATCACCAGGTTGTAGCGGAAGTCGTCGACGCCACCGCCGCCGAACTCCTCCGGTACGGCCATGGCCAGGAAGCCGTGCCGGCCGGCCTCGGCGAACAGCGAGCGGGGGACGATCCCCGCCGCGTCCCACTCGTCCTTGCGGGGGACCACTTCCTTCTCCAACCAGGCCCGGAAGCTGGCTCGCAGGGCTTCGTGCTCCGGCTCCAAAAGGGTCCTGTCCATGCCCCAAAGCTACAGTCCGCCCCGGCCGCCATGGCATGGCCGGACGCCCCGGCGGCCGCCGGCGCCCCCCGACTCCGGCGGTTGGAACAACGGTCAGGCCTTTCGGCCCGGCGCGCCGTCTCCTCCGCGATGTACCGTCCGGGGGCAGGTGGGACAAATCCGAGAGGAGGGATGGCCCCGATGGACGAAGACGCGGCCCGGGCCCCGGCGGCCACGGTCGGGGTGCTGGCAGAGATCCGCCCGGGGGAACGGCGGGTGGCCCTGGTCCCCGACGGTGCCCGCCGGCTCATCCGGGCCGGGGTAGGCGTGGTGGTGGAGGCAGGAGCCGGGTGGGGGTCGTGGTATCCCGACGACTCCTACAGGGACGCCGGCGCCGCCATCGGCCCCCGGTCGGAGGTGCTGGAGCGTTCGCAGCTGGTGCTGGTGGTGTCCCGGCCGCCCGCCGAGGACCTCAGACGGCTGCGCTCCGGCCAGATCATCGTGGGCCTGCTCGACCCGGCCGGCGAGCCGACCCTGTTCTCGGATCTGGCCGCGGCCGGGGTCACCGCCGTCAGCCTGGAGCGCCTGCCGCGCACCCTGAGCCGGGCCCAGTCCATGGACGTGCTGACATCGCAGGCCGGGGTCGCCGGCTACAAGGCCGTCCTGGTCGCCGCCACCGAGTTCGGGCGGTACTTCCCGCTGCTGATCACCGCGGCCGGCACGTCCCGGCCGGCCCGGGTGCTGGTGCTGGGCGCCGGCGTGGCCGGCCTGTCGGCCATCGGCACGGCCCGGCGGCTCGGGGCGGTCGTCTCCGGCTACGACGTGCGCCCCGAGACCAGGGGCGAGATCGAATCGCTGGGGGCCAGGTTCCTGGAGCTGAAGTCGGTGGGACCGGCCGGCGGGGCCGGCGGTTACGCCCGGGCGCTGACCGCCGACGAGCAGAGGGCCCAGCAGGATGAGCTGGAATCCCTGCTGCCCTCCTTCGACGTGATCATCACCACCGCCGCCGTGCCCGGGCGCCGCCCCCCGGTCCTGGTGTCGGCGGCGGCCGTGGACCGCCTCCGGGCCGGGACGGTGGTGGTGGACATGGCGGCCGGACCTCTCGGCGGCAACGTCGAAGGCTCCGCCGCCGGGCGCAGCACCGTCACCGCTGGCGGAGTGACGTTGATCGGCGCCGGCGACCTGGCGTCGAGCGTGCCCACCGCCGCCTCCGACGCCTTCTCCCAGAACCTCTCGGCCGTCCTGGGCCTGCTGCTGGCCGGCGGCCGCCCCACCGTCGACCTCGCAGACGAGGTGACCGCGGCGGTGGTCGTCACCCACGCCGGCCGTCTCCTGCAGGAGATCGCGCCGCGAGCCGACCAGCCGGCAGCCACCCGGCCGAGCACCGACACGGAGGAGCCCGATGAACCCGTCACTGCTGTCTGACATCAGCATCTTCGTCCTCAGCCTGCTGGTGGGCTTCGAGGTCATCAGCAAGGTGCCGGCCACCCTGCACACGCCGCTGATGTCCGCCGCCAACTCCATCCACGGAATCGTGTTCGTGGGCGCCATGCTGGCGGCGGCCACCGCCAACGACGCGGTGGGGTACGTGCTGGCCTTCATCACCGCCGCATTCGCCTCGGCCAACCTGGTCGGCGGCTACGCCGTGACGGACCGGATGCTGCAGATGTTCCGGTCCCGGCCCACCGTGGCCGCGCCCGCCGTCCCGGCCGCGGCGCCACCGGGCCCGGGGACCGACGGCATCCGGACCCCGGGCCCGGTAGCCCACCCGCCGGTCCCCGACGGCCCGGCCGGCGGGGCGGGGGAGGCCGGTCGGCCATGAGCTCGTTCGATGCGGTGATCCGGCTGCTCTACCTGCTGGCCGCGGCCGGCTTCGTCGTGGGTCTGCACCTCATGAACTCCCCGGCCACGGCCCGGCGCGGCAGCCGGGTGTCGGCCGTGTCCATGGCGGTGGCGGTGGCCGCCACGCTGGCGTTCATGGCCCACGACATCAACGTGCACCCGGCCGGCTGGGCGGTGCTGGCGGCCGGCACCGCCGTGGGAGCCGGCGGCGGCTGGCGCATGGCCCGGCGGGTCAAGCTGACCGACATCCCCCAACTGGTCAGCCTGTTCAACGCGGTGGGCGGTGGCGCCGCCGCCCTGGTGGCGGTCAACGACTTCATCCGGCTGAGCCCCCTGGGCTCGTCCGCCCTGACCCCCCGGGTCACGGTCACCACCGTGCTGGACGTCGTGATCGGCGTGATCACCTTCACCGGGTCACTGGTGGCGGCCGGCAAGCTCCAGGGGATCGTGTCGGGGGCCCCGGTCGTGTGGCGCGGGTCGCGGGCCCTCAACGCCGTCCTCGTGGCGGCAGCCGCCGTCATGGCGGGCTTCCTGCTGGCCGGCTCGACCGACGTGGCGCTGCTGTGGGGCATGTGCGCGGCGCTGGCCGTGGTGGGCGTGTTGCTGGTCCTGCCCATCGGCGGCGCCGACATGCCGGTGGTGATCTCGCTGCTCAACGCCCTCACCGGGACGGCGGTGGCCATGGCCGGCTTCGTGATCGGGAACTCCGCGCTGATCATCGCCGGGGCCCTGGTGGGCGCGTCGGGCACCATCCTCACCAAGCTGATGGCCGACGCCATGAACCGCCGGGTGATGGCCATCCTCGCCGGCGGCTTCGGCACCGGGGACTCCGCCCCGGCGTTGACCGGCGCCGGGGGGGCGGCCGTGCAGTCGATCCAGGCGGACGACGCGGCCATCCAGCTCGCCTACGCCTCCAAGGTGATCGTCGTCCCCGGCTACGGCCTGGCCGCAGCCCAGGCCCAGCACGAGGTGCGGGCCCTGGCCGACCTGCTCGAGGCCCGGGGCGTGGACGTCTGCTACGCCATCCACCCGGTGGCGGGGCGCATGCCCGGTCACATGAACGTGCTGCTGGCCGAGGCCAACGTCCCCTATGAGCAGCTCAAGGAGATGGCGGAGGTGAACCCGGAGTTCGACCAGACCGACGTGGCCCTGGTCATCGGGGCCAACGACGTGGTCAACCCGGCCGCCCGCCGGCCCGGCACCCCGATCTCGGGGATGCCGATCCTCGACGTGGACCACGCCCGAAGCGTCATCGTCATCAAACGGTCCATGGGCCACGGCTACTCCGGCCTGGAGAACGAGCTGTACACCGATTCCCGCACCCACATGCTCTTCGCCGACGCCAAGGCGGGCCTGGCCGACCTGGCCGCCGCGGTCAAGGAGCTGGTGGGGACCTGACGGGGCGAGGGCCAACGGGCCGGGCCCGCTGCTACGGTTTTTCGCCGAGAGCACAGGGTTCCGGCACCACGCTGGAGCCCCGTCGC
This sequence comes from Acidimicrobiales bacterium, assembly GCA_035702985.1. Lineage (GTDB taxonomy): Bacteria > Actinomycetota > Acidimicrobiia > Acidimicrobiales > Palsa-688 > JAKAXG01. The sequence continues at coordinate 55,246 of DASSZD010000015.1, read as the reverse complement.
GAGCCTGAGGCTGCGACCACTTGGCACGAGTGAGGAACGCGGAGAGTCGACTATGTGGTGGGGCAAGAGGAGACGGGCATCTGATCAGGACCGGGCCGTGGTCCGCGAGGCGGAGAGGATGCTCGAGGGTCGGACCCTGGAGGGCTTCATCGCCCGCCGTGAACGGGTTCCGGCCTGGAGCCTGATCGCCCTCCTCGGCCACGCCACCCGGCGGGATCTTCTCCGCCTGGCCTCCCCGCTGGCCACCCCGGACGCCTCCGGGTGGTCCGGGACCGTCGCCCGCCTGGCCCGCGACCTGCTCGCCATGACCGATGACGAGCACAGCCTGCTGCGCCTGCAGCGGCGGTCGCTGATCCCGCTCGAGCTACGGCTGCTGGGCGGTCACGCCAGCCCCCCGGCCAGCCCGGCCGACCTTTTTCTCCTGGTCAACAGCTCCCTGGAGTCCCCGCTGTACCCGGAGTTCTGACCGGGAGGTTCCGGGCCGGTAACGTCGTAAACCGGAAAAAAGGTTTACCGATCACGGGAGGACCGCATCACATGACCTCTTTGGCCGACGGCCGGGCGGGGCCGGGCGTGGCGACGGACGGCCGGGCGGGGGAAGACCCGGCCGCCGTCGCTTCCTCCACCGTGGCCCGGTTGCGCGACACCTTCGCCACCGGCCGGACCCGGCCGCTCGAATGGCGGCAGCGCCAGTTGCAGGGCATCCGCCGGCTGCTCGACGAGCGCGAGCCCGACATCGCCGCCGCCCTGGCCGCCGACCTGGGCCGCACCGCCCACGACAGCTGGTTCGGGGACGTGGCCTCCACCGCCGGCGAGGTGGACTACGCCATCAAGCACCTGCCCAGGTGGATGCGCCCGACCCGGGTCCCGGTGCCGCTGGCCCTGCTGCCCGGGCGGGCCTCCTACCGCTACGAGCCGCTCGGCGTGGTGCTGGTGATCGGTCCGTGGAACTACCCCTTCTACCTGTGCCTGGGGCCGATGATCGGGGCGCTGGCGGCCGGGAACTGCGTGGTGCTCAAGCCCTCCGAGCACGCCCCGGCCTCGTCCGAGGCCATGGCGGAGCTCCTCCCGAAGTACCTGGACCCCGAGGCGGTGGCCGTGCTGGAAGGCGAGGCGGAGATCACCCGCCAGGTCATCGACGCCCGGGTGGACCACGTCTTCTTCACCGGGGGGACCGAGATCGGCCGCAAGATCATGCAGGCGGCCGCTCCCCACCTGACCCCGGTGACCCTGGAGCTGGGCGGGAAGAGCCCGGTCATAGTGTCGCGGCACGCCGACCTGGAGGTGGCGGCCCGGCGCATCGTGTGGGGCAAGATCTTCAACTCCGGCCAGACCTGCCTGGCGCCCGACTACGTGCTGGTGGAGAACGGGGTGAAGGACCGGCTGGTGGAGGAGCTGCAGAGGAGCCTGCGCCGGATGCGCTCCGACGACCCCGGTCCCCAGCAGATCGTCAACGACCGCCAGTTCAGCCGGCTGACCGGCCTGCTCGACGAGGAACCGGGCCGGGTGGTCACCGGCGGGGGCCGCTCGGCCACCTCCATGGAGCCGACCATCGTGGTCGACCCCGACCCGCACTCCGCCCTCATGCGGGGGGAGATCTTCGGACCCATCCTCCCCGTCGTCGGGGTCGAATCGCTGGGCGACGCCATCTCCTACGTCAACGCCGGGGAGAAGCCGCTCGCCGCTTACATCTTCAGCGAGCGCAAGGAGGAGGTGGAGCGGGTCTTCGAGGAGATCTCCAGCGGCGGGGCCACCGCCAACCACACCCTCATGCATGTCATGGCTCCGCAGCTGCCGTTCGGCGGGGTGGGGGCCAGCGGCATGGGCGCCTACCACGGCAAATGGGGTTTCGAATGCTTCAGCCACCGCAAGTCCACGCTGGAGATGCGCTCGCGCCCCGATCTCAAGATCATCTACCCCCCGTACTCGGCGCTGGCCAAGAGGCTCCTGCGCCGCCTCGTCTAGCCGCCCCGACACCCAGGATGTAGGCATTAACCATGTCAGAACTTGTCCGACGGTCCGACACCGACGGGGCCGCCGTCCTCACGCTGGATTCCCCGCACAACCGCAACGCCCTGTCCCGCCGGCTGGTCGACGAGCTGCTGGCCCTGCTCCAGGAGGCGGCGGCCGATCCCGCCGTGCGGACGGTGGTCGTGACCGGCGCCGGGCGGACCTTCTGCGCCGGGGCCGACCTGTCCGACCCGCCGGTGTCGGGCGGCCGGGGGTCCTACACCGACGTGCTGCGCACCCTGTGGGAGTACCCCAAGCCGGTGGTGATCGCCATCAACGGCCACGTCCGGGCCGGCGGGTTCGGCATGGTGGCGGCCGGCGACATCGTGGTGTGCGCCGAGTCGGCCACGTTCGCCTTCACCGAGACCCGCATCGGGGTGGTGCCGGCCATCATCTCGGTGCTGTGCCTGCGCCGCATGACCCCGCTCGCCGCGTCGCGCTACCTGCTGAGCGGCGAGCAGTTCGGACCCGACGACGCCCGCCTCGCCGGGCTGGTGACATCGGTGGTGCCAGATGATCGGCTGGGGGCGGCCGTCGCCGAGGTGGCGGCCGGGTTCCGCCTGTGCGAGCCCACCGCGCTGAGGGTGACCCGGGAGATGATCCGGCGGGTACCGCAGATGGACACCGACGCCGGGTTCGAGTGGGCCCAGGAGGTGTCGCAGCGGATGTTCGCCTCGCCGGAGGCGGCCGAGGGGATCGCCGCGTTCAAGGAGAAGCGCCCGCCCCGGTGGGCGACCGGGGCGGGCGGACGGTAGCAGCGGGCGTTCAGTAGGAGCGGGGCAGGCCCAGGCTGTGCTGGGCCACGTAGTTGAGGATCATCTCGCGGCTGACCGGGGCGATACGCAGCAGCCGGGCCAGCCCCCACATGCTGGCGATCCCGTACTCCCGGGCCATCCCGTTGCCACCGTGGGTCTGGATGGCCTGGTCGACGCACTTGAGGGCGGCCTCGGCCGCCGCGAACTTGGCCATGTTCGACGCCTCCCCGGCATCCAGGCCGGCGTCGTAGAGGTTGGCGGCCCGCATGGTCATGAGCCGGGCCAGCTCCAGGTTGATCTTGGCCTCGGCCAGCGGGTGGGCGATGCCCTGGTGGCTGCCGATCGGCACGTCCCACACCCGCCGCTCCCGGGCGTACCCGGCGGCCCGGTCCAGGCAGTAGCGGCCGATGCCGTTGAGCAGGGCGGCGCCGGTGATCCGCTCCGGATTCAGCCCGCTGAAGACCTGCTTGAGGCCCTGGCCCTCGGCCCCGATGAGGCGCTGCTCCCCCACCCTGACATTGTCGAAGAACAGGGTGTACTGCTTCTCGGGGGCGACGATCTCGGTGGGGATGACCTGCCTGGTCAGGCCGGGGCTGTCGGCGTCCACCACGAACAGCGACAGCTCGCCCCGGCCGGTGCGCTCGTCCACCCCGGTTCGGGTGACGACCAGCATGGCCTCCGCCTCGTCCACCCCGGAGATGTAGGTCTTGGTCCCGTTGAGCACCCAGTCGGTCCCGTCCCGGCGGGCGGTGGTGCTGATGCGGTGGGAGTTGGACCCGGCGTCGGGCTCGGTGATGGCGAAGGCCATCTTGTAGCCGGGGTCCGGCTGGCCGCACAGCTTCGGCAGCCATTCGGCCCGCTGGTCGTCGGTGCCGTAGCGGGCGATGACCGACCCGCAGATGGCCGGGGACACGATGGTCAGCAGGAGCGGGGCCCCGCCCGCCGCCACCTCCTCGCAGACGATGGCCAGCTCGGTGATCCCCTGACCCCCGCCGCCGTGCTCCTCGGGCAGGTTGACCGACATGAACCCGGCCGCCGCCAGGGTGGCCCACAGCTCGCCGGACCGCCCGTCGGTGAGGGACTGCTCCCGGAAGTAGGCCTGCCCGAACCGGGCCACGATGTCGCTGACGCTCTTGCGCAGCAGCAGGTGCTGCTCGTCCTCCTGGGCGATGGGGGTGGCACCCATGGTCATCCTTTCTTCTCGGGGAAAAAGGGGCGGGCCGGGCGGCGGGCGGGCGCTCCCACCCGGGGAAGCGCCGGCTGCCCCGGCGGGGCGCCCCCGGCAGGACTCGAACCTGCGACCCGCTGCTTAGAAGGCAGCCGCTCTATCCAACTGAGCTACAGGGGCTTGGACACGTGGTCTGAACTGGGCTCTTCGGCTCGGATCAGCATCCAGGGACCAGACGACTTTAGCCTTCCCGCCCGCTCCGATCCCGTCCCCCCGTCCCCCGGCCCGGCGTCCATCCGGTCACCTCTGCCAGGTGTCTGTTGCCGGCGGGGCGGCCCCGGCTTAGGATTTCCCGAACAGAGCGGACTCGGGGGAGGTCGCGTGAAGATAGGCAAACTCCTGGACGGCAAGGGCCACTTCGTAGCCACCGTCCCTCCCGAGGCGAGCGTGTGGGACGCCCTGGCCCTGCTGGAGAGGCACAAGGTGGGGGCCCTGGTGGTCTCCGCCGACGGGCGGCGGCCGGACGGGATCGTCTCCGAGCGCGACATCGTCCGCAGCCTGCACGAGCGGGGACCGACGGTGCTGGAGGGCCCGGTAGCCGACATCATGGTCGGCGAGGTGCGCTGCGCCAGCCCCGACGAGGACGTGGAGTCGCTGATGGCGGTCATGACCACGCACCGGATCCGTCACGTCCCGGTGGTCGAGGACAGCTCGCTGGTCGGCATCGTCAGCATCGGCGATGTGGTCAAGCAGCGGCTGGACGCCCTGGAGGACGACAACCGGGCCCTGGTCGACTTCATCCACGCCCGCTGATCACCGACCAAAGGCCCTAACGGTGCAGACCGGCGGGGAGCCACGATGGTGGCGTGACCGCATCCACCATCGTCGTCGGAGTTGACACCTCGGAATCGTCCAAGGACGCCCTGCGATGGGCCGCCCGCCAGGCGGAGCTCACCGGCTCGGACCTGCGGGTGGTGATGTCGTGGGAGATCCCCAGCATGGCGTTCTGGGCCCCGTTCCCCGAGGGGCTCGACCTGGAGAAGGACGCCAGGCAGGCGCTCGACACCACCGTCGACGAGGTGCTCGGCACCGAGCCGGCGGTCAAGGTGTCGAAGGTGGTGGTCGCCGGCCACCCGGCCCCCAGCCTGATAGCGCAGTCGGCCGACGCCGACTTGCTCGTCGTGGGCAACCGGGGGCACGGGGAGTTCACCGGGATGCTCGTCGGATCGGTGAGCGAGCACTGCGTGGCCCACGCCCGCTGCCCGGTGGTGGTGGTGCGCCCCAAGCAGTGACCGGGCCCCGACCGTCGGGACCAACAGCCCTGCCCGGCCGGGGCGCCGGCCTGCACCATACCGGGATGCCCTCGAACGGAACCGCGACCGGCCGCCCGCTCCGCGTCGGGTTGGTCCTCGGGGCCGGAGGGGTGCTGGGCGGCGCCTTCCACGCCGGGGTGCTGGCCGCCCTCCACGAGGCGACCGGCTGGGATCCCCGCCGGGCCTCGGTGATCGTCGGTACCTCCGCCGGCTCGGTGCTGGCTGCCGCCCTGCGGGCCGGCCTACCCCCTGCCGAGCTCCTGGCCCGGGCCGAGGGGCGGCACCCGGCCACGGTTGCCGCTCCCGGGGCCGCCGGGACGCGGCCGGGACCGTCGCCTGCGCCGTTCTTGCTGCGCCTCCGGCCCGGCCCCGGACGGACCCGGGCCGAAGTGGTCTCACTGCTTCGCAGCGCCGCCCTCCGGCCCCTGTCCACCCGCCCGCTGGCCATCCTGGCGTCCCTCGTGCCCGACGGCACCGTCCCGGCCGACTTCATCCGCTCCGGCATCGAGGCGATCGCGCCGCCGGCGTGGCCGGATGACCCGCTGTGGATATGCGCCGTGCGCCAGCGTGACGGAAGGCGGGTGGTGTTCGGCCGGGACGCCTTTCCCGACGTCGCCGCCGCGGTCACCGCGTCCTGCGCCATCCCGGGGGTGTTCAGACCGGAGACGATCGACGGAGAGCCCTACGTGGACGGAGGCGTCCACTCCCCCACCAACGCCGATCTGCTGGCCGGGTACGGACCGGACCTGGTGATCGTCAGTTCACCGATGTCGATGGCCGGGCGCGTTCCGCGCCTGGCGGTCGATCAGCCGGCCCGGCGGTGGTCCGGCGCGCTCCTCGGCGGCGAGGCCGCGGCGCTGCGCCGGCGGGGGGCCCACGTCGTCGCCTTTCAGCCCACCCCGGACGACCTGGCGGTGATGGGCCCCAACGCCATGGACCGCAGCCGCCGGGCCGACGTGGCCCGCCACGCCCGTCTCTCCACCCTGCGCCGGCTGGGACGCGCCGACACCCGCCGCCGGCTGGACCTGCTCTACCGGGCGGGCTGACGGGACGTCCGGCCCTGTCGCGAACCGGCCCGACAGGCCACCCTCGAAGGCATGGTCCAACGCGTGGTGATCCTGGGCGGCGGGACGGGAGGCACGCTGGTCGCCAACCGCCTCCGCCATCTGCTGGCGGCGACGGAAGCCGAGATCACCGTCATCGACCAGGACGACCTGCACATCTATCAACCCGGTCTGCTGTTCGTCCCGTTCGGGCTGGTCAAGGTGGCCCGGCTGGTCCGCTCCCGCAGCGGCCAGCTCGATTCCGGGGTGGCTTTCCGGCAGGTGGGCGTCGACCACGTGGACATCGACCACGACCAGGTGGTGCTGGCCGACGGTTCGCACCTGGGCTACGACGTGCTGGTAGTGGCCACCGGGGCGGCTCTGCGTCCGGAGGAGACGGAGGGCCTCACCGGCCCGGGATGGCGGGACCGCGTCCACACCTTCTACGACCTGGCGGGGGCGACCGCCCTGTCGGGCGCCATGGCCGGGTTCCGGGGCGGCCGGCTGGTGGTCAACGTGGTGGACATGCCCATCAAGTGCCCGGTGGCCCCCATCGAGTTCGTGTTCCTGGCCGACTGGTACTTCCGCCGGCGGGGCATGCGCGACAGGGTGGAGCTGGTCTACGCCACCCCCCTCGACGGGGTGTTCACCAGGGAGGTGGCCGACCGGGAGCTGGCCGCCCTGCTCCGACGGCGGGACATCGAGGTGGTGCACGAGTTCAACACCGGGGAGGTCGACGGCGCCCGCGGCCGGCTGGTCGGCTACGACGACCGCCAGGTGGCCTTCGACCTGGCCGTCGTCGTGCCGCTCCACGCCGGGGCCGCCTGCATCGAGCACTCCCCCGGCCTCAGCAGCGAGCTGGGCTTCGTCCCCGCCGACCCGGCCACGTTGCGGGCCAAGGCCCGGCCCAACGTGTTCGTCATCGGCGACGCCGCCGACCTACCGTCCGCCAAGGCCGGTTCGGTGGCCCACTTCCAGGGGGACGTCGTGGCCCGCAACGTGGCTCACACCCTGGCCGGGGAGATGCTCGAGGCCGGTTTCGACGGCCACACCAACTGTTTCATCGAGACAGGCGCCGGCAAGGCGGTGCTCATCGACTACAACTACGACACCGAGCCGCTGCCCGGGCACTATCCCGGACCGGTGGGGCTCCCGCTGCTGCGGGAGTCCCGGACCAACCACCTGGCCAAGCTGCTGTTCGAGCAGTTCTACTGGCACGTGCTGCTCCCCGGGCGACCCGTGCCCGGGGTGACAGCGGCCATGCCAACCGCCGGCAAGGACCTCCGGGCCGTCGGATCCCGGGCACGAGAGGAGACCGCAGGTGGCTACTAGGACCTACGACGGGACCACCGTCGAAGTGGACAGCCGGGGCTTCTTCACCGATCCGGCCGAGTGGCGCGAGGCCATGGCCCCGGCGATAGCGGCCGAGGAGGGGATCCCCGAACTGACCGACCGGCACTGGCAGGTCATCAAGTTCATGCGTCACGAGTACCAGGACAAAGGGACCGGCCCTACCGTCAGAGTCCTCGGCCGCATCTCGGGCGTGGGGATAAAGGAGCTGTACCAGCTGTTCCCGGGCGGCCCGGCCAAGGTGGCGGCCCGTATCGCCGGCATCCCCAAGCCGCAGGGCTGCATCTGACCGCGGCCGGACGACAGGAGAGGAGACCGGCATGAGCGAGCGGATCGAGAAGCTCTCGATCATCATCTCCAAGGGGTCGCTGGAGGGCGTGTACCCGGGGTTGATCATGGCCAACGGGGCCAGGGCGGAGGGGATCGAGGTGAACCTGTTCTTCACGTTCTTCGGTCTCGACACCATCCACAAGGACCGCTACGACCACATCAAGGTGGCCACGGTCGGCAACCCGGGCCTCCACGTGGCCACCCTGGTGGGAGGCCTCCCCGGCATGTCGGCTGTCATGACCCACGTCCTCGAACGGAAGATGGACCGGCTGGACATCCCCCCGATCCCCGAGTTCCTGGAGATGATCGCCGACACCGGCGCCGGCCTGTACGCCTGCCGGGCGTCGGTGGACCTGTTCGGCCTGGAGAAGAACGACTTCATCCCCCAGGTCCGTGACGTCATCACGGTCGGCGAGTTCTACGAGATCGCGGCGGGCGGGCAGATCATCTTCACCTGATCACCCTGTTCATGCGCAGCGTGGCCAGGGTCAGCAGCACGGCGGCGAAGCCGGCCAGCACCGCCAGCTGCGGGAGGATGGTGCCGAGGGTCCCGCCCCGGGCCAGCAGCGCCGTCCAGGCGTCCACCGCCCACGCCTGCGGCGCGGCGTGACCGACCTGGCGCATGACGCTGTTCACGATCGACAGCGGCCACATGCAGCCGCCGAGCATGGCCAGCGCCATGCCCAGGGCGGGCCCGATGGCGGTGGCCTGCTCGGGGGTGCGGAACACCGTGCCCGACACCATCCCGGCCCCGGCGCCGACCACCGCCCAGGTGACGATCAGCGCCACCGCCGCCGGCCAGTTCCCCCACGACACCCCGAACACGACGGCGCCGGTGGCGACGATGATCACCGACTGGACCAGCGCGATGACCACGAACCCCAGGGCCTCGCCGGCGATGATGGTGGCCGGGCCGAGGGGGGCGGCCCTCATCCGCTCGTACATGCCGAGCCGGCGGTTCTCGATGATCAGCGTCCCCCCGGTCAGGGCGTTGAGGAACACGAACAGCACCAGCATGGTGGGGGCGGAGTAGCTGAAACCCTCGGGGAGGGTCTGGGCCCGGGACTCGGCCGTGCGGCTGGCCACCGTCACCTGGGTGAGGGTGGCCTGGAGCCGCCCGGCCCGCTCCAGGTTCTGGTCCACGCTGCCCGCCCCGGCGGAGGTTGCGAACAGGGCGGCCTGGATCCTGGCCCCCTGGGCCGCCAGCACCGGCGCCACGGCGGCCGCCGCGGCCTGCTGGGTGCTGTTGGCCCGCTCGGCCAGCACCGGTACCGCCACCGTCCGCCCGGCCCTCAGATCGGTATCCATGCCTCGGGGCAGCACGACGGCGGTGCTGACCTCACCCCTGGCCACGGCCCGGGACGCCGCGCCGACCGACGGGTAGTGCCGGACGCGCAGGTCGGGCGCCGCCTGGAGGGCCGCCACCAGTTCGGTCCCGGTGCGGCCGGCGCCCTCGTCGACGACGCCGACCCGGAAGGTCGAGAACCCCCGGACCGTGGCCCCGATGATGAGGATGACCACCAGCGGCAGGGCGATCATGAAGAACAGGGCGGTCCGGTCCCGCACGACCCGCCGGAGGGACGCCACCGCCACCGCGACGGCCGTCACGCCGTCACCGCCCGCCGGCCGAGCAGCCCGGCGATGACCGCCACCACGGCACTGAACCCGAGGATGGCAGCCACCGGCAGCGCCGCCGTCCCCAGCCCCCCGCCGCCGGTGGACAGATCGGTGAACGCCCGCATGGCCCAGCCGTTGGGCGTGAACAGCGACAGCGTCCGCATGATGTCGGGGGACGCCGACACGAACACGAAGTTGCCTCCGAGCAGGGCCAGGGCGAAGACCAGCGCTCCGGCGATGCCCTCGGCCTGGCGCTGGGTCCGGGCCAGGGCGATCACCAGCCCGGTCAGGCAGACGATCGAGATGGTCATGGCCACGCAGACCGCCCCGACCGCCAGGGGGCTGCCCCAGTAGGCGCCGAACAGGACGGTGGTCAGGCCGGCCACCACCACCAGGCTGACCAGGCCGAACACGAACACCGACAGGGCCTTGCCGACCAGGATGTCCAGGGGCCGGATGGGGGCGGCCCGCATCCGTTCGACCATCCCCTGGCTGCGGTCCACGAAGAAGCTGCGCGACGTGTAGCTGATGAGGAAGAGAACGAAGAATATGGCCATGGCCGGGCTGTAGTAACTGATCACCCTGATCGGACGGGCGCCGAGCGGACGGTCGACCAGCTGCTCGGGGATGGTCAGGCGTGCGGCCTCCGCCTGCAGCCGGGCGGCCGCACCGGGCGGCGCCCCCGCCGCCAGGGCGGTGGCCACCGACAGTCGGTCGGCGTTCAACTGGGCCACGAAGGAGCCGACGATGGATTCCGTCACCGACCCGGCCAGGGCGTTGTTGACGCTGGTGAGCACCGTGGGACTCACCGGCCGGGCGCCGCCGACCGAGGCGGACAGACCGGCCGGAATGACCAGGGCGGCCTGTATGCGCCGGGACCGGATGGCGGCGGACGCGGCCGCCGCACTGGGCTCGGCCCGCACGTCGAGCACGGAGCGGACGCCCGGTGACTGGAGGCTGCGGATCATGCCGGCGGCCACCGGGCCGTGATCGGCGTCGACCACCCCGAGGCTGAAATGGAACTGCTCGGCACCTTTGAACGCCAGGCTCATGACCGCGGCGATGACCAGCGGGGCGACCACGCCGATGACGATCGCCGATCGGTCTCTCAGCCGCTGGCGCAGGTCCTTGCCCGCCACGACCAGGGCGGGCGGCATGGTCACTCCCGCAGGGCGGTGCCCGTCAGGTGCAGGAACACCGCTTCCAGGTCCGCCTCTGCGATCTCCACGCTGCCCACCGGCACCCCGGCGGCCTCGGCCTTTTCGAGGACGGCGGGCAGGACCCGCCGGCCGTCGGCCGTGACCAGGTGGACCCGGCCGTCGGCGGCCGCCGCCTCGTCCACCCCGGGCACCTCCCGGCAGGCGGCGGCCAGCCGGCCGGCGTCACCGGAGACGACCAGATCGATGCGGTCCCTCTCGCCCAGGCGGCTGACCAGCTCCCGCCGGGTGCCCTCGGCGATGAGCCGGCCCCGATCGATGATCCCGACCCGGTCGCACACCCGCTCCGCCTCCTCCATGTAGTGGGTGGTGTAGAGCACGCTCATGCCGGCGGCGGCGAACGCCTTGACCCTCTCCAGGATGGAGTGCCGGCTCTGGGGGTCCACACCCACCGTCGGCTCGTCCAGCACCAGCAGGGCGGGCTGGTTGACCAGGCCGGCGGCGATGTTCAACCGGCGCTTCATGCCTCCCGAGTAGGAGTCGACCCGCTCGTCGCAGCGCTCGGCCAGGTCGGTGACGTCGAGGGCGGCCGCGACCCGCTGGGCCAGCAGCGGGCCGTGCAGGCGGTACAGGCGGCCCAGGAACATGAGGTTCTCCCTGCCCGTCAGATCGGGGTACAGGGCGATCTCCTGCGGCACGTAGCCGATCAGGGCCTTCACGGACCGGTCGGCGCCAACCGGCCTGCCCTGGATGGTCACCGAGCCGGCGTCGGGCTCCAGCAGACCGCACACCATGCGGATGGTGGTGGTCTTGCCGGCCCCGTTGGGGCCGAGCAGCCCGTAGACCTCGCCGGCCGCCACCGCCAGGCTGATGCCGTCAGCGGCGGGCCGGCCCCCGAAGCTCTTGGTCAGGCCGGCGCAGACCAGCACCGGGGGTGGCGGGGCCCCGGCCCGCACGGCCACCGCGGCTTGCGCCCGCTCCTGGATCACTGCAGCATGGTCGCCGGCCGGCGGTGGGATCCCCCAGAGCCGAAGGTCCCCGGGCGCTCAGGCGGTGCGGCGGGCCAGGCGCACCAGGCGGTGGTCCGGGGTGAACAGCCGGCGGGCCAGCCCCAGGCTCATGGCCGCCCCGGTGGTGGCCACCGCCCCCAGGATCAGGAACATGACCGCCGCCTGGACCAGCACAGCCGTGACCGGCTTCTCCCCGGCCAGGATCAGCCCGGTCATGGCCCCGGGGAGGAACACCAGGCCGACCGCCTTGGTGGATTCGATCTGGCTGATGAGGGCCGTGCGCAGGGCCTCCCTGACATAGGGCCGGGAGGCGTCCCGGGACGACTGGCCCAGGGCCAGGCGGGCCTCCACCTCGCTGCGCTTGTCCGACAGCTCCCCCACCACCCGGCGGGCGGCCACCACGGTGGCGGTCATGGAGTTGCCCACCACCATGCCCGCCAGCGGGACCACGGTGCGGGCGTCCAGCGGGAAGATCCCCAGCCCGAACAGCACCAGCAGGCTGACCGCGCAGGCGAGGGTCAAGGAACCCAGCGCCAGGCGGGACGCCCCTGGGACCTCGGGTGCCCGCCGGCGTACCGTGTCAGCGGCGAAGACGACCATGAAGGCCACCCACACCCACGAGACCAGGAGCGGCACCCGCGGGCTCAGCACCACGGCCAGGACCGCGCCCACCGCCAGCAGCTGCACGATGGCCCGGGCGGTGGCCCACACCAGCGACCGTTCGAGATCCAGGTGCTGCCACAGGGAGATGGCCACGGCGATGCCGACCAGCACCAGCGAGGCGGCCAGCCCCAGCCATCCGACGTAACCGTAGGTGGCGGCGGTTGCGATCACTGGGCATCACCTTTTTCCGGGACGGATCCTGCCAGATAGCTGTCGGCCAGGCTGCCCTGCACCAGCCGGCCGCCCATGAGCACCACGCTGGCGTCGGCGATGCGCCCCACCTGCTCGAGATCGTGGCTGACCCAGATCAAGGTGAGCCCCGAGGCGGTCAGGTCGCAGCTCAGTTCCTCCAGAACCCGGGTGGCGGCGAAATCCAGCGACGAGGTCGGCTCGTCCATCAGCAGCACATCCGGTTCGGTGAGCAGGGTCCGGGCCAGGCAGGCCCTCTGCGCCTCGCCGCCCGACAGCTCGTCGCCGCCCCGGTCCAGCCAGCCCGCCGGCAGCCCCACCTGGTCCAGGGCGGTGCGGTAGACGGCGTCCTCGGCCGGGCGGGCCACCTGGAAGTTGCTGCGCAGCGTGCCGGGGAACAGGGTGGGCCGCTGGAACACCATGCCCACCCGGCGGCGCAGCAGGAGCGGGTCCATGGTCGCCACATCCGTCTCCCGGTAGCGGACCGTTCCCCCGGTGGGCACCTCCAGCCGGTTGCACAGCCTCAGCAGCGTGGTCTTGCCCGCCCCCGACGGCCCGGTGAGCACGGTGACGGTCCGCTCCTGGACCTCGAACGAGACCCGGTCCAGGACCGTCACCCCGTCGAAGCTGACCGACACGTCCCGGAAGGCGAAGACGGCTCCTTGGGGCACCACCCGAAGATACGGCACGGCCGGCCCGGACCGGCCGGCGCCGGCGGTCCGGCCCTAGTAGGAGATGGCCAGGGCCGGGCTAACCGGTCGTTTCAGTGAGCCGGGAGCGAGGCCGACGCCATGATCCGGCCCGCCGGATCGACCACCTCGGCGGTCCGGATCGAGCCCACCCCGGCCGGCAGGGCGGCGGCCCAGGCCCCGGTGCCGGCGCTGACCGGGAACGAGCCCATCTCCTCCGAGCGGCCGCTGGCGGTGGTTATCCGGCAGGTGAACCGGCCGCTCGTGCCGCCCATCTCCAGGTGCATCGACATCCACGGGGTTCCGTCGGTGTCGACGACGACGTCGCCGACCGTCCGGCCCGAGGCGACCAGCTTGGCCGTGACCAGATGTCCGGCGTCGATGGTGGGGGCCGGCGACGAGGCCGCACCCAGCAGCCAGCCGCCGACGCCGACCATTGCGACCAGGACGGCGGCGGCAGCCAGCTGCAGCAGCCTGCGCGACGGGAGGCGCCATCCGGCCGGCGGGTGCTTCAGGCGGGCCAGATTGGCCAGCACCCGGGACTCGAAACCGGCCGGCGGCTCGGCCGGGGGGGCCATGGCCGCCAGGGCGTCGGCCACGTCGCTCAGCTGGCGGATCTCGGCCCGGCACGTTGGGCAGCGCTCCAGGTGGGCCAGCACGGCGGCCCGCTCATGGGCGTCGGCCAGACCGAGCGCCAGCTCCGCACTCACATGGCGGAAGCCCTCGCAGGTGAAGTCAGTCACGGTCGGCCTCCGATCCAACCAGCGCCGCTCGCAGCCGGTGCATCCCGGTCCGTATGCGGGTCTTGGCCGTGCCGAGCGGGATGCCCTCGCACGCCGCCACCTGCGAGGCCGACAGCCCGGCGATACCGCTCAGCACCAGCGCCCGGGCCTGCTCCGCCGGCAGGCGGCGCAGCGCCGCCCGCAGCTCGCTCACCGACTCGCCGACCAGGGCGCTCTGCTCCGGTCCGTCGCCGACCGCGACCACCCGGGCCAGCAGCGTCTCGGCGTCGACCGGGGCCGGTCGGCGCACCCGGGTGGCGTCGATGGCCAGGTTCCGGGTCACCGCGGCCAGCCACGTGGTCACCGATCCGCGTCTCGGGTCGTAGGTGTGGCCGTGGCGCCAGGCCCGCTCGAACGCCTGCTGGGCCACGTCCTCGGCGGCCCCCGGATCGCCGGTCACGGCCAGGGCCACCCCGTACATGCGGGCCTGGAAGCGTCGGACGAAGGCCACCGTCAGCTCGTCGTCGCCGTTGCTGCAGCCGGCGAGGAGGGTCTCGTCCGGCAGCTGGTCGACGGGCAGGCCGATGCGGCGCACGCCTGTTCTACGTTGTTGCGGCGCAAACGGATTGAGGGCCGTTCGCGGGCATCATGGACGGGTGACGACCGAGGCGGAGCCCGTGACCGGCGACCCGGGGCGGGTGCTCCTGGCCGGCGACTGGCACGGCAACCTGGCCTGGGCCACCGGCTGCCTGCGGGCGGCCGCCGACGAGGGCTGCCCGGTGGTGCTGCAGCTCGGGGACTTCGGCCTGTGGCCGGGTCGGGAGGACGCCTACCTCGACGAGCTGGACCGGGCGGCGGACGGCGCCGGCGTCGGGATCGTGTGGATCGACGGCAACCACGAGGATCACGACTCCCTGGACCGCTGGCGCCGCCACGCCGACCCCGCCGGCCTGGTCAGCATGCGCCCGCACGTGACCTGGGCCACCCGGGGGGCCCGGTGGCGGTGGTCGGGGGTGCGGTTCGGGGCTCTGGGCGGGGCGGTCAGCATCGACCGGTTCCTGCGGCGGGAGGGCAGGAACTGGTGGCCCCAGGAGGCGGTCAGCCCCGCCGACGTGGACCGCCTGGGCGACGAGCGGCTGGACGTGCTGGCCACCCACGCCGCGCCGGGAGCGGTGGCCCTACCGTTCCGCCCGCTGCCGCTGCCGGAGCCCATCATCGAGGACTCCCGGCGGGTCCGGTCGCTGCTCGACCGGGCCGTGGCCCGCACCCGGCCCCGCCTGGTCGTCCACGGCCACCACCATCTCCGCCACCGGGCCGAGCTCCCCGGCTACCGGGTCGAAGGGCTGGCCCACGACAAGTCGGCCGGCCCCGGGGCCCGGGCCGTGCTGGAACTCGGACCCGACCTGACCGTGCACCCGTAGCACCACGGGGCCGGACGGTGACGCCCCGGGTCGGGTCTAGGAGGCCATGAGGTCGCGGGCCGCCGCCTGGCTCTGCGGCCCCCGCAGCTTGGCCAGGGCCGCCCGCTCAATCTGGCGGATCCGCTCCCGGGTCAGGCCGACCTCGGCGCCCACCTCGTCCAGGGTGCGGGGCTCGCCCCGGTCCAGCCCGTAGCGCAGGCACAGGATCTGGCGCTCCCGCTCCCCCAGGTGGCTCATCAGCTTCTCGAGCTCCTCGCCCAGCATGTCCTTGGCCACCTCCTCGAAGGGGGTGGGGGCCGCCTCGTCGGCCATGACGTCGGCCAGCTCGGTATCGCCGTCCGCTCCGATCGGGCTGGCCAGGCTGACCGGCTCGACCACCAGCTTGAGCAGGGTGCCGACCTCGTGCTCGGGGCGGCCCACGCTCTCGGCCAGCTCGGCCAGCGTGGGGGTGCGGCCCAGCTGCCCCTCGAGGGTGCTGCGGGCCCGGATCAGCCGCCGGACCTGGTCCCCGGTGTGGATGGGCAGGCGGACGGCCCGGCCGGTGTTGTCGATGCCCCGGCCGATCGACTGGCGGATCCACCAGGTGGCGTAGGTGGAGAACTTGAAGCCGCGCCGCCAGTCGAACTTGTCGACGGCGTGCATCAGCCCGATGTTCCCCTCCTGGATGAGGTCGAGCATGGGCAGGTCCGAACCCTGGTAGCGCTTGGCGATCGACACCACCAGCCGCAGGTTGGAGTTGACGAACTCCTCGAAGGCCCGCTCTCCGGCCCTCTTCCGCCGGCGCAGCACCGCTATCTGGGCGGCGCCGGACTCCGGCTCCGAAGCCAGCTGGGCGGCCGCTTCCCGGCCGGCCTCGATGGTCTGGGCCAGGCGGACCTCGTCCTCGGAGGTGAGCAGCGGGTACCGGCCGATGCCGTCCAGATACATCCGGACCAGATCATGATCGCTGTCCGAGGAGACCGACTTGCCCACGTTCCTAGTAACACCCCCTCCGAGGCAGTTTATGCCCCGGCTGGGTGATCCTCCGGAAGTTATGGCAGACTGTTCGTTCCTTGGTGGCCGTAGCTCAGTCGGTTAGAGCGCCAGGTTGTGGCCCTGGAGGTCGGGGGTTCGAGTCCCCTCGGTCACCCCACCGGGGCTGCGCCCCCTACCGGCCGGTTTCCAGACCGACCAGGTGGCCGAGCGTGTTGACCGAGTTGACCAGCAGGTCGGTCTCGCCGGCCAGCACCAGGGCCGTGGCGTTGGCGGCCGGCCGGCTGCCGTTGTCGGACCCCAGCCCCAGGGCCCGGGCCATGGCCAGCTGCTCTTTCCGCAGCGGCGGGAGGCATGACGGCACGCCCGATCCTCGCACCGAGCCGGCCACCAGGCGCAGGGCCTCGCCCACCCCGCCGGCCAGCGGTTCCACCTCCGGATGGCCCCCACCCCGGGTGGGCAGCTCGGCGTGCAGGGTCAGGATCGCCTGCACGCAGCTGCGCACCGCGGCCAGGTAGCCGAGCACGGCGTCCCGGCCCAGCCCGGCGCCCACCGCCCGGCCGGGGGGCTCGGCCAGCCAGCGGGCGACGGAGGCCTCGGCGTTGCTGCGGGCCAGCCGGGCGGCCAGGCGGGACCTCTGCAGGGCGGCCCGGTCGGCCGCCGCCGGGTCGGCCCAGGCGGCCAGCACCTCGGCGGCGTAGCGCCCCTCGGTCTCGGCCAGTTCGGCCAGCACGTCGGGCAGGGCGGTGACCTCCCAGGTGGGCCACAGGGCGTAGGCGGCCAGGGCCAGGACGGCGCCGAGCACGGTGAAGATGCTGCGGTCCCCGGCGGTCGACAGCTCCGGTTCCCCGAGGAATGCCAGCAGGGTCACCACCAGCGAGGCGATGCAGACGCTGAACACGGCGTAGTTGGCCAGGACCAGGGTGGTGGCGGCGAAGCACAGGACGATGACCACACCGATCAGCCAGTCCGGGCCGGGGCGGGCCGCGGCCAGCACCAGCGTGACCAGCCCCGCCCCGATCAGGGTGCCGACCACCCGGGAGATGCCCCGGGTGACCGTGGACCCGAAGTCGGGCCGGAGCACGAGCATCGCCGTCATGGGCAGCCAGTAGGCGTGGTCCAGTCGGAAGGCGTGTGAGATGGCCACCGCCGCCGCCAGGCTGACGGCCATGCGGAGCGCGTGCCGGCACGCCTGGGAGGACAGGGTCAGGTTCGACCGCACGGTGGCCGCCCGGTCCCGCACCCACTCCCGGCCGGTGCGCCTCCTGGTCCCCTCGGGCGGACGGCCCGACAGCGCCACCTGCTCGAGAGTGACCGGGTCGCCGCCGGCCGGCACGGCCGCCGTGCGCACCACCGCTCTCAGCTGGCCGGCCAGCGCCTGACCCCGCCGGTGGGCCTCCTCGATGGCCAGCCGCCGGTTGAGGTCCGCCGCCGACGCCTGGTCGGCGGCCGCCGCCCGCAGCTCGGACAGGCCGGACTCGAAGCGGTTGCGGCCCTCCAGCCATCCGCTCGGCACCTCGCCCTCGCGCACGGCCCGCGATATGTCGTCCAGGGCGGATGCGGCGGCGTCGAGGATGTCGTCCATGGCTGCCAGCTCGGCCCGGCCGGCCGCCTCCGCCAGGCGCTGGCGGGCCCGGACCAGGGCGACCAGTTCCAGCCGGATGCGCTCCACCTGACCGGCCAGGGCCCGGTGGGCGGCGGTCCCCTCCCCTCCGAACGGCTGGGCGTCGCGCACCATGGGCCCGAGGGCGTCGAAGGCGGCCGGATCGGGCAGGGCCGGTCCCCCGGCCGGTCCGGTCCGGCAGTACCCGGCCAGCCGGGCGAAGGCGTCGCCGAGGGCCCGCCGCTCGGCCGGGAAGCGGCGCAGCGGCCACAGCACCACCACCAGCACGGTCTGGACCAGTCCCCCGAGGAGTATCAGCCCGCCGTTACGGGCCGACACGGCAACCGAGAGGTGGAACTGGCTGAACACGACCAGCCCCACGACCGCCTGGATGCCGACCACCGACCCGGCCGGCCCCAGTGACACGAGCATGCCGGCACAGAAGCCGATCAAGCCGGTCACGACCATGTCCAGGCCCAGGATGTGGCCCACCAGAGCCCCGAGGAAGGCGGTGAAGGCCATGCCGGCCGAGGCCGCCATCACCACCGCGGCGCGACTCCGGTAGGTCCCCTGGTGCGATGCCATTCCGGCGCTGAGAGCGCCGATGGTGGCGGTCACCCCGGCCACGGTGTGACCGGTGGCCCGGCCCACGATCAGGGTGAGACCCACCCCCAGGGCGGCGCGCAGGCCGACGTCGGGTGCCACTTTGGACCGGTCGACCTGCAGCGCGGCGCGGGTCGCCTCGCGGAGCGCTCGGGCCAACCTGGGCACAGGCTGACATTAGGCGGGCCCGGCACCGGCTTCGGATCTCCCCCATTCGGGACCAAAGCCTCCTGGCCCGGCAGCCCGGCGTGAGACAGACTTCGGTGGTGAGCCAGGCCGAGCGTGCGTCCCCGGCGTCGGGCGGACGGCCGCTCGGCCCCGTGGCGGCCCACGACCGCCTACCCCAACTGGAGGATCTGCCCGACGTGGCGGGCAAGCGGGTGCTGGTCCGCTGCGACTTCAACGTGGCCGTTCGCCGGGGCCGGGTGGTCAACGACCAGCGCATCCGGGCGGCCACCCCGACCCTGCAGTGGCTGGTCCGCCGGGGTGCGGCGGTGACCGTCTGCACCCACCTGGGCCGGCCGGGCGGCCGGGTCGATCCCCGGCTGTCGCTGGACCACGTCCGCCGGGTGCTGCACGATCTGGTGCCCGAGGCGGCGCTGATGGAGAACCTGAGGTTCTCCCCCGGCGAGGAGGCCAACGACCCCGCCTTCGTCGAGGTCCTGGTGCGCGACCAGGACCTGTTCGTCAACGACGCCTTCGCCACCGCCCACCGCAGCCACGCCTCCGTGGTGGGGCCGCCCACCCGGATGCCGGCGGCCGCCGGGCGCCTGCTCAGCCGGGAGGTGGAGGTGCTGACGGCGCTGCGGGCCCGGCCCCGCCGGCCGTTCGTGGCGGTGCTGGGCGGCGAGGCCCGCCCGGAACTGATCGAGAGCATCCGGTCGCTGGTCCGTTTCGTGGACACGGTGATCCTGGGCGGCCGGCTGGCCTTCTCCGCCGTCTCGGCTCTCGCCGTCCTGGCCGGCGACCGGGGGACGGCCCGCCTGGCAGGGAGCCCGGTACCGCCGGAGGTATGGGCCGAACTGGTCGGCTCGGGTCGGCTGGTCGTCCCGGTGGATGTGGTCACCGTCGCCGACGGGGATCCCGGCGATGCGAGGACCTACGCCTCGGTGCCGGCCGGCTCGCAGGCGGTGGACATCGGGCACCGCTCGGCGGCCCGGTTCGGGCAGATCCTCTCCAGGGCCGGCACGATCTTCTGGGACGGCCAGATGGGAGACCCGGACGGCCCGTCGTGCAGCGCCGGCACCCGGGCGGTGGCGGAGGCGGTAGCCGGGTCGTCGGCGTTCACCGTGGTCAGCGGGGCCGCCACGGTCGACACCGTCGAGAGGCTCGGCCTCGGTGCCTTCTTCGATCACGTCTCCACCGGGGGTGCGGCCAGCCTGGAGTTGCTCCGCGACGGCGACCTGCCGGGTATCCGGGTGCTGCGCCACGCCGCCACACGGTCGGCTCCGGCCGGTTAGTATGTCCGCTCCGGCGGCCCCGGCTGTCGGAGCAGCAGGCGCCTCTAGCTCAACGGCAGAGCAACGGACTCTTAATCCGCAGGTTCTGGGTTCGAATCCCAGGGGGCGCACTCGCAAAGGCGCAGTTCAGAGCCTACGGGCCGTCCGTACGCTGGCCGATCCACCGAAGATCCGGCGTCATCCTCCCAGTCCGGAGTCCTCCGCTCCGCTCGGCCACAGGTCCTCCGCTCCGCTACCAGATGCGCCGCTGCAAGCCGGCTGCCGGGCGGGGCATCCCACCCAGCTACTCGATGATGCGGCGCAGCCCCTCGGCGATCTCGCCCACGGATTGCTGGCCGCCGGCCACGGCCATCACGAAGTCATACACGTCATCGTTGGATGCCCGCGTCGGGTCCGCTCCGTTGATCTGCAGGAACACAGCGGTGGCGAGCCACCCGAGCCGTTTGTTGCCGTCGACGAGGGCATGGTTCTTGACGAGCGACTGAAGCAGTGCCGCCGCCTTGGTCCAGAGGTCGGGGTAGGCGTCTTCGCCGAACGCGCTGGCGGCAGGGCGCGCCGAGGCTGACACGAGCAGACCCAGGTCCCCTACCGGCGGAGGATCGCCGAGAATCCGGGAGGCCAGGGTGAGAAGGTCCTCGACGTCGAGATATTCGAAGTCTGCCGGCTCAGCGGCCAAGGCGGTCCAGGGCGTCGGCGTGGACCTCGATGACCCGCTCGGCCGCCCGAGCGACGCGGTCGCGATGCTCGGACCGCGAGACATACTCCCGGACCGCCCGCCGGGCCGCCTCCTGCATCGATATGCCCTCCGCGTCAGCTCGTCGCTGGAGGGCGGCCTGCTCCTCTTGGGTCAGTCGTAGCGTCATCGGCACGACCATCATGGTATCATTCTGACACCATGCCCTGCCGTAATGAGCCACTGCGGCCGGTGCGGATGATTGCCAGGGATCGGGCCAGGATGCGACGAAGTACTGGGCACGGCGTGGATCGTGGCCCGTTTGATGGTCGTGGCGCCGGTGTAGCGGGCCAACGCTCAAGAGCCGCCATTCTGCGCTAGGGAGTCCGGATCATCGGGCGCTTGCTCTGTCCCGTGGTGGCCTACACGGACAGCCGGCGTGGAAGCCGCCACGGTGGACGCTGGTACCAGATCCCCGGCGACTCGGCGCGCCCCGCTCCGTGCCTACGGCCTCAAGGGAGAGCCCGAGAACCTGACCCGTGGGTTCAGGTCTGTCACTCCCCCCGGATGACCTTTGCCCCTGGAGGCTTGATCCACGGGCGTCTCATCTTGGGAAGTGTGGCCCACCCACGTCCCGAGGAAGCGCAAAGCCCAGGATTGGCAAGGGAGACACAATGCCGAAAGTATCGAAGGACAGTGCTTCGTCTCATGTGGTCTTCGCAGGCTACGTGGATGAGTACGAGCAGGAGGTCGGTGACTGGAGCGTCAGTATCGAAAGCTGCCTGACCGATTTCGATTATGCGCCGTTCTTCAAGGGCGCGCCGAACGACCAGTGTCAGGCTCACCACGTCGGCTATGTGCTCAAAGGGAAGTTCGGGGTACGCAGAGCCGACGGGGTCGAGGAGATATTCGAGGCTGGTGACGCGTTCACCATCGATCCCGGGCACATCCCGATCGCGTTCGCAGGATCCGAGTATGTTGCGTTCACTCCCGCCGAAGAGGCGAGACAGCAAGCCGCGGTCATGATGCCGAACGTGATGAAGTACGCAGAGGAGCACGGCATCGAGATCCCGCCCGAGTTACGGGCTCCGGCCCATTAGAGCGACGACCGGGCTGTTGCCGGTCACAGGAGAGTCGGCAGCGGGCGTTGGCCAGGGTTTGACAATCCAGGCCTCTCCAGATCGGTGACAGCCCCACGAGTCGACAAGAGCACCGCCTTACGGTCCCGCTTCGCGATCGACTGTCGCCGGCGGCGGCCCATGTACCCGCATCTAGAGAGGGGCACCGGTCCGGGGCCCTGAAGGGGTGCGGGACTGCTCCGAGGGGCCGCCATCCTCGGGTGGCGACGACGGCGGCGGCTGCTGAGAACCCCCGAACCAGTGCCAGCGCGTCGCCACGGCGGCCATCGTGAGGATGAGAAGCCCAGCGATCGCCAGCGACGCCGGCACGCCCAAGGTGTCGCCGAAGTAGAAGGTGACGGCGCCGATGATGTAGCCGAGCTCGGCCACCGCGCCCATGGCCAGCGCGGGGGTGAACCTGGCGACGACGGCCAAGGTCATGACCGTCGTGGCGGTGGCGATCCCCAACCCGAATCGAAGTCCGCTCGGCTGATCGATCGTCGCCGGCGTGATGAGCGCCACGAGAAGTCCGAGCGGGAACGCTACGAACCACGGGACCACCCGACGCCACCAGCCGGCGGCGGCCCAGGCGATTCCCATGGCCCACAGCGGCACGGCGATCATCCAGCCTCTAGCGTCGGTTATCAGGTAGTTGACGATCGACGCCAGGCCAACGCACGAGGCGCCGAAAGCAACCGCCTGCTGGACGCCGTGACGGTGCAGCACCCACAGGATGACGGCGTACGCCGCGGTCGATGTCGCAATAGTCAGGAAGACGGTCTTCCCGCTCGTATCCAGCAGCATGTTGACCATCCCGGCCGAACCAGCAAACGCCGCTACCGAGACGGCCCAGGTCACCGCAGCCAACCGTCGCAGTGCCGGCTCGGTCGATGACAGCACCAGCGCCCCGATGCCGAGGAAGACTGCGCTGGCGCCCGCCAGGATCGCCAACCGTCCCCCTTCGGTGATCTGGGTCCAGTGCTGCCGCGCGAACGCAAAGGCACCGGCCAGCACCAGTATCGTGCCGATGTAGCCGATGGCCTCCGTCAGCAGCGAGATACGACGCGGTTGGACAACCTCGGCGGCAGCCGGGGCTGGCACTTCCGGACGATGCTGCCGCATCCAGGCGGCGATCCCAGCGACCACGGCTACGACAATGAGCAGAAGAACCAATGACCCGATCATCGTGATCACCTCGAGTCCCACATACCGCGTGGCGGTCGCTGCGACCAGAGCGGAAGGACCTCTTGACGGCTTTCACGTACCGACCGGCTAACGGCTCGGCATCCACCCACCTTCTGCCGCCGGGAGTTGTGTCGAGACGGAATCGAGCAGCTCCTTCGTCACTACCGAAGCGACGGTGATCCCCGCGTCGCCGAGAGGGTTGCTGCCCGGAGCGCCCCTATCGATGGCACAGACGACATGGGTGACACTGGCCCCCATCGAGCGCAGGGCGTCAGCGGCGGCGCGGACGGCTCCGCCGGTCGTGATCACATCCTCTACGAGAAGCACACTCCGCTCATCCGGATCGCCCCCTTCTGCCAGCCGGCGGGTGCCGTACGGCTTGGCGTGCTTACGGACGAAGAGGGCGGGCAACCCCGTACGGCTGCTGAGCATGGTGGCCAGAGGGATCCCCCCCAACTCGAGGCCGCCGAGCATCTCCGTCCCGGGCGGGATCCGATCGACCATCAGATCGACGACCCGGCGCAGAAGCAGGGGGTCGGACTCGAAGAGGTACTTGTCGAAGTACTCATCCGAGACCTGACCGGATCGCAGGACGAACTGGCCACGCAAGCGGCACCGCCTGTCCAAGTCCCGCGCCAAGTCCTCCAGATCCCTGTCAACCACGATGCACCTCCCGGCTCATGAGCGTGTAGCGGCGATAACCTCGTAGACGAAGTTACGGCAAACCCGTCCGCCGTACTTCGTGTCGACGAGCTTGTGGATGTCATCCAGGAAACCCTGCCTGGACCGCGGATCCAGCCCCGAGATGAGCGAGTCGGTCTTGAGCCACCCGACGTAGGATTCGGTCGTGTGCCACCTCGGGATCTCGAATCGGTGGCGTTCGACCTCCCCGAACTCGGCACGATGGCGAATTTCCGGATACATCTCCGGCGCATCTTCAGGGGAGGTCGGCTCGAAGAACGGGTCGTCGCTGAGTCCCCACCGTCGGTAGAAGGGCCGAGTTTCAGAGAAGAAGCCCGGCGTACCTCCTTTGACGTGGTGGACGTGGACGATGGTCAGGACTCCACCCGGCTCGAGAGCGCGAGCCGCTTTGGACCAGCGAATCTCGGGGTCGATCCAGTGGAAGGCGCTGGCGGACACCACGGCGTCGAACGACCCTGCGGGAAGCGGCCACTCCTCGAACCCGCTTACTTCGACCCGCGCTCCCGGGAACCCGGTCAGGTTCCGTCTTGCGATGGCGGCCAGGTTCGGGCCCAGCTCAACGGCCACCAACCGCATCCCCTGTCGAGCCAGGGGAACGCTCAGCTGTCCCGTACCGCAGCCGATCTCCAGTACCCGACTCCCCGGCTGCAGCCGTGACAGGCTCACCACGTCGTCTATGACCGCGTCGGGGTAACGGGACCGATAGCGGTCGTAGTCCGCAGCCACGGCATCGAAGGATTCCTTGCGACGGACCGGAGGTGGCACTGGCATCACCGCACATGGTGCCATCAGCGGTCATCCCGTCCGGGACACGCGGTGGACAGAGAGCCCTCCCGGCGGATCCGTCGGCCCGACGATCGCCCGGTCCAGGGCCGTCCGACGACACGGCGCCCGGGAGAGGAGACGGCGTCGACCGAGGAGCCCGCCGGTGCGTCTGCTCGCCGGACGCCGGGCTCCGATTCCAGCCGGTAGCGGCGCATCGCATCTCTCACGCGGCGCAGCGCCGGCCCGGGACCTTCAGCCCTGCCGCAGCGTCGGGCAGGGCGGAATGGTGATCCCAGAGCGCAGGAGGCAGATCGTGACCGACGAAGAGGAGCGGCCGGCATTCGAGTACATGACCTTCGACATGGCGAGGCCGAGCAGGGACGTCGGGAGCCTCAACCGGCTCGGCCGCGACGGGTGGGAGGCGGTGGCGATGGTGTCGTCGTGGGGCGTGGGATGGCGGATGGTCCATCCCATCGTGCTTCTGAAGCGGCGTGCCGGGGGCGGCGCGAGGTGATGCTGTCCCGGCCGAAGGCCAAGCCACGTCTTCCTCCTCGCTGGTTCGTGCGGCGCTTCTGGTTCGCCCATCGCCGCATGTACCTTCTCACCCGTGGCCGCCTGGGTCTGTGGCGGCCGCGACGCAAGGGCTGGGGCGCCCTGCGTCTCACCACGGTCGGTCGGCGGACCGGCTTGGAACGCAGTGTCATGGTCGGCTACTTCGAGGATGGGGCCCACCTGGTCACCATGGCGATGAACGGCTGGGGTGAGGGCGAACCGGCATGGTGGCTGAACCTGCAGGCCCACCCCGAAGCTCGGGTGGATCTCGTCGACGGGACAGTCGTGGTCAATGGCCGCGCCGCCCTCGGCGAGGAGCGGGAGCGGCTGTGGTCCCGGTGGCGGGAGATCGACAAGGACCTCGACTCGTACGCAGCGCGCCGCGGGACGGAGACCGCCGTCGTCATCCTCGAACCGCGGCGCTGAGGTCCTCGCGATCAGGCGCCGCCGCCGGCCGAATCGACGCCATCGTGGCGGACCATCGCCGGAGGGCCCGATACGGTCGGACAGTCAGGGGCAGGTCATGCGCCCTGACCCCTGCGCCGGGACGCCCGCCGAGCGGGCGTGGGGGCCCGACGGACAGCACGGTCGGGGGGTCCGGGACCGACGCACAGCTCGATCACGCTGGCCGTCAGAGCCTCACGAGCCTCCTGGGCCTGCATCTGGCCGCTGTGTACGGCGGCGGCCGCCGCGTGCATCAGCCCCACGCAGGCATGCACCAGCCAGGCAACCGGCAGATCCTGACGGAACGAGCCGTCGGCACGACCCCGGGCCACGATCGGCTCGAAGAGGGAAAGGGCGTCATGGTGGCCGGCATGCACAGCCCCGCTCGGCATCTCGGCGCCGAGTGCCCCGGCGATGTCGTGGTGGCGGGCCAGCTGACCCCAGGCGCAACGAATCACCCGTTCCAGCGCCTCCGACGGCGGCCCTTCCCCTGGGCCGGCTGACTCGATGGCCGCCACCGCCAGGCGCACGGAGCGTTCCATCACGGCGCCGAGCAGATCGGCCCGGCCCGGGAAGTGGGAGTAGACGGTTGGCCTGGAGACGCCCGCCCTGGCCGCCAGCACGGAGAAGTTGAGCGGCGCCCCGGCCACGATGAGCGCCTCGGCGGCGTCGAGGATGGCCTCGACGTTGCGGGCCGCTATCGCCTGGCGGGACTCGGTCGTCTTCTCTCCATCCTGGGTTGACATGACTGTAAACCACCTTTAGGGTTGACAGCAGTGTAAATCCGGGACGGAGGAGGGACAAGATGACGTCATTGATCGGCGGCCGTCACGGCCGGCATGGCGGCGGCCGCGAGCGGGATGGGGGCGGCCAAGAGGGGGCTGGGGGTGGCGGCCACGGCCGGGATGGCGGCGGCCACGGCCGGGACCGCGGCGGCCACGGCCGGGACCGCGGCGGCCACGGCCGGGACGGCGGCGGCCACGACCATGGGACCAGCGGGGCACTCCTCGACCGGGGATGGCGCTACGACGCCGAGGTGTGGCTGTTCGACACCTTCGCCATGCGCGGCCGGATCGGCCAGCTCCGCCGCAGGGTCGTGGACACGGCCGGAATCGGTGCCGGGCGCCGGCTGCTGGATGTCGGCTGCGGCACCGGTACCCTTGCCATACTGGCTGCCCGCCTCGGCGGGCCCCACGCTCGGGTGTCGGGCATCGATCCGGCCCCCCGCCAGATTGCCCGGGCCCGGGCCAAGGCTCGCCGGGCCGGACTGGAGATCGACTTTCGCCAAGGGGTGATCGAGGCCCTGCCGTTCGACGACGCGACCGTCGACGCCGTCACCAGCACCCTGATGATGCACCACCTGCCCGACGACCTGAAGGCCAAGGGGTTGGCCGAGATCGGTCGGGTCCTCAGACCTGGCGGCCGGGTGGTGATCGCCGACTTCGCCCGCTCCGACCACAGCCACGACGGGTCCTCGGGTGACCAGACCGAGCAGGTGAGCCTGGACCGGATCCTGGCCTCAGCGGGCTTCGTCGGAATCGAGACCGAGCACATCGCCTTCCCCCGGGCCGCCCACGGATGGTCTGGGGCGTCGCTCACCCACGCCTCCAAGCCCTGACCCGAGCCACCGAAGGGGGCGGGGAGCCGCCCCTCCCTCGGGCCGAGGGGTCGAGGGGTGTCCTGTGTCCCTGTAGGGGCAACAACTCACCCCCTCGAGCCGCACCTGGTCGTCATCGACGCCGGGGATAGCCCCGGGTCCGAACTGTTGGCGGCCCGGACCGGCCGGCTCGGTCGGATGATGGGCCCCGGGGCCGAATGTCAGCGGAGGGGCGACCGGTCGCCACGTCATACGACCGGCCCGCAGGCCACATCGCCTTCCCCGGGAGACGACGGGCGGGCCGTCCCGGCGGCGATGGGCATCACCCCGGCTCCCCGGCTCCCCGGCCCCCCGGCCCCCCGGCCCACCGCTCCCCGGCTCCCCGGCTATCCGGTTCCCCGGCTATCGGTCCGTGCCTGTCATCGGGGGGCAGGCGACCAGCGCTACTGTCACAGCCGTCGAGCCGGGCCTGTTGGTCATCACGCCGATGCTTCGAGGCAAAGGACTGGCAAATGCCGAGACCTGTCAAGGGGAACGCCGGGCGCAAGCCGCCCGAGCCGGCGGCGGACCACTCGGGCATCGACGATTGGTTGCGCAGCCAGATGCCTGGGCTCCAGCCCGTCGTCGAGCAGGTGGACCGGGCCATCCGGACCACGATCCCGGGGCTGCACTACGCCGTCAAGTGGAAGCGGCCGTACTACGGGCTACCGGATCTCGGGTGGATCATCGAACTGGCCGCCTACGACGTGTCGGTGAATATCGTCTTCCTCGCCGGTGCCGACTTCGACACACCCCCGCCACTCGGGACCGCCGACCGGACCCGGTACGTCAAGGTGACCGGGGTGGAGGAAGTGCAGCGGCCGGAGCTGCACAGCTGGATCGAACAGGCCAGCCGCACGCCGGGCTGGACCTGACGGGCGGGACAAACAGCGGGGAGATCGGCGCAGCCCTCACCGGCGGCCGCCCACAATCCCGAGACTGCGAGACGGCTGGGTTGGATGGAGCGAGGCGGGGTGGTCGGCCGGGAGGCGGAGTCATGGGGTCGCGACCTCGGTCAGCTCCGTGCGGTGATGAGCCGGTAGCCGACGTCGAGTTGGTCGAGGTGGCGGAGGTGTCCGTGCCGGCGATCCCATTCGCCGGATCGCAGGTCCGCTTCCAGGCGGGCGGCCCCGCAGGCCCGGACCGGTGCCGGAAGCTGGGCCAACCAGGACATGCCCTGCTGTATCCGGGGATCGAGGTAGGCCTCTGGTCTCCCCCAGAAGGCCGCCCCGAACCCGTCGGTGCAGTCGATGGGGATCGGCACGGTTTCTGCGCCGACCACGTCCAGCACGCTGGCGACCTGGCTGGTTCCGATGGCTTCCCGCTCCGAGGGAAGCTCGAAGGCCTCGGGCCAGTAACCGTCGCTCATGGCCCAGAACCGGTCGATCATTCCCGGTTCGAACAGGAGGATGACCTGTCTGGCGGCCACCCGCCGCATCTCTGACAGTCCATGCCGCCAGTCCGTCCAGTGATGGACCGTCAGAACGGCCATCGCGGCGTCGAAGGCACCGGAGGGCAGCGGGAGGTGCTCGGCGGCGGCTTGCACGACCGGCGGAGACCCTCGGGGTCGCCCGGCGATCATCCTGCGGGAGGGCTCGATCGCAGTGACCCGACGCCCGGTGGGCTCGTAGTTCCCGGTCCCCGCCCCGATGTTGACCACGCTGGCCGCCCCGCCCAGGGCCCGACAGATCTGCTCGCCGATGCGCGGGTCGGCCCGGCGGGTATCGGCGTAGCTCGTCGAGATGGCGTCGTAGAGGCGGAGGTCCTTCGCCATCAAGAGTGAGTCTGACCCCGCTGCCATCCGGGCGCTACTCCATTTCGGTCCACGCCCTCCACCCTCCAGGCCTGCTGGCGGTCCCGGGGTCGAGTCGCGGGCACCCGGCCGGCGTCGCCGGCTCCATCGGACACGGTGCGACAGCCCGCGGGTTGCGCCGGAGGTTCCCAGCCGTTCAGGATGGCGGCGTGGCTGAGGGGAGGATCCTCGTCGGCACCTGCTCGTGGACGGACCAGACGCTGGTCAAGGACACGGACTGGTACCCGAAACGGTCGATGTCGGCCGCCGAGCGGCTGGGCTTCTACGCCGAGCGTTTCCCGCTGGCCGAGGCGGACAGCACCTACTACTTCCCGCCGTCGCCCCAGCTGACCAAGGGGTGGGCCGAGCGCACGCCGGCCGGGTTCACCATGAATATCAAGGCGTACGCCCTCCTGACCGGCCACCCGGCCCAGCCCAACTCGCTGTGGCCCGACCTGCGCGACGCCATCAAGCCCGACTTCGCCGGCAAGCGAAACGTCTACCTGTCGCACCTGCCCCCCGAGGCGGTCGACGAGGTTTGGGCCCGGTTCCTCTACGCGCTGCGGCCCCTGGCCGACGCCGGCAAGCTGGGAACGGTGCTCATGCAGTACCCGGAGTGGTTCACCGCCAAGAAGGACAACCGGGCCGAGCTGTCCGCCATCCGGGACCGCTGGGAGGACGTCCCGGTGTGCGTGGAGTTCCGCTCCCCCACCTGGCTCGAGGCCGAACGCGACCGGGACCGCACCCTGGGCCTGCTGCGGGACCTGGGCCTGGCCCTGGTCGTCGTCGACGCCCCACCCGCCTCGGGACTTCCCACCGTGGAGGAGGTGACCGTCAAAGATCTGGCAGTCGTCCGCTTCCACGGTCGCAACGACGACACCTGGAAGGGGCGTACCAGGACCGCAGCGGAGCGCTTCCGGTACCTGTACTCCAAACCGGAGCTGGAGGCGTGGGCGCCGAAGCTGCGCGACCTGGCCCAGCGGGCGGACCGGGTCCACGCCCTGATGAACAACTGCTACCAGGACTACGGCGTCCGCAACGCCGCCGACCTGGCCGGTCTCCTCGACGAGAGCTGATACATCCACCGTCGCCTTTGTTCGGGTGTAGGCTAGAATATCAGAGGGAGAGGAACGGGCATGGTGGACGATTCGCTACAGCAAGAGGCCAGGGCGCTCGGCGACCCGACCCGGCACCGCCTGTTCCGGTACATAGCCAACGCGGCCGAGCCGGTCAGCGTGGCCGAGCTCACCGACTACGTCGGGCTCAATCACAACGCCGTCCGCCAGCACCTGGCGGTGCTCAAGGACGCCGAGCTGGTCGTGGAGGAGCTGGAGGATCGGTCCCGGCCGGGCCGGCCCCGGCTGCTGTATCGGCTCCATCCCGACGCCTCCGGGCGCTGGGGTACCGCCGGCGCCTACCCGTGGCTGGCCCGGCTCCTGGCCGACGCCGTCCGGCGCAAGCAGGATCCCCGCCAGGTGGGCCGCCAGGACGGCCATCGCCGGGCCGCCGAGCTGTCCGACCTGGGCGACGGCGTCGATCTCCTGGAGTCCGAGATGGTCCGCCGGGGCTTCCAGCCGGTCCGGTCGGAGAAGGGACGGCGGGTGGAGTTCGTCCTCGGTCGCTGCCCGTTCTCCCAGGTCGCCGAATCCGATCCTTCGACCGTCTGCCAGCTCCATCTCGGCATCGCCGAGGGACTGGCCGAGGGTTTCGGTGGGTTGGAGGTGGAGCGGCTGGTGGCGAAGAACCCCAATCGGGCCGGGTGCCGGCTGGTGGTCCGCCGGGAGACCCCGGTGGCCGCACCCGCCTGAGCCCGCC
Source organism: Acidimicrobiales bacterium (assembly GCA_035702985.1). Lineage (GTDB taxonomy): Bacteria > Actinomycetota > Acidimicrobiia > Acidimicrobiales > Palsa-688 > JAKAXG01. The sequence goes on along the minus strand of DASSZD010000015.1, from coordinate 24,489 downwards.
AGCCGCACCGCCTGAACCCGCAGGCCGCACCCGCTGGCCAGACCCGCTCGCGGCGCCCGCCTGAACCAACTGGCCGCCTCGCCGGGGCCGGCCGACCTCAGCCGGGGCCGGCCCGGCGGGTGCGCCCGGCCGCCTTCAGGGCGGCGGCCAGCATTAGGGCCACCACGGCGATCCAGGCGGCCAGGCCCACGAAGACCCAGACCCGGGCCACGGACACCATGAAGCCGAGACCGTTGACCCGGCCGAGGGTGGCCGAGGCCACGGTGTACATGCCCAGGGGGAAGACCACGCTCCACAGCCGGGGCTCGTAGGACCGGGAGTAGCCCCGCACCAGGTACCGCCAGATCCCGAACAGGACCAGCAGCGGGATCCACCAGGTCCCGAACGACCACAGGACAACGGACAGGCCCACCACGAAGGGGTGCATCTCGCCGACCAGCGCCGTGGCGTGCGGGTCGTGGAGGACCAGGATCCCGCCCGCCGCCCGCACGCTGATGGCGGTGGCCCCCATGGCGATCCAGTAGGCCGGCCCCATCTCGGCCGGGGTGACCTCGACGAGCAGCAGCCGCAGGAAGATGATCACGATCAGCACCACGTAGAGCATCACCCCGACCCCCCACAGGCACACCGAGACGGCCGGCAGGCTGGAGCGCAGGGCGGCGGACGGGGCCGTCGGGGCGACGGCGGCGGCCACTATGGACAGTGACTGGGTGGCCACCACCCAGATCAGCCAGGTCCCGTTGATCTCGCCCAGCACGGGACGGTGAGCCGACGCCACGATCGACCACGGCAGCCCGTAGGTGAGGACCAGCCACAGCGCCGCGGCGGCCACCCCGAGACCGAATGCCACCAGGGAGTGGCCGCCCATGGACAGTCGGGTGGCCAGCACGTCGGCGCCGGCCACCACGGTGAAATAGGCCATGGCAGTGGTGGGGTCGCGCAGGCTGCGGCGCACGAAACGGCGGTAGAGCACCAGGCGGGCGGCGTAGGCGAGCGTCAGGACGACGAAACCGGCGGCGGTGAACCCGAGGATGACCTGCGACAGAACCCGGTACCCGAGCAGGTCGGTGCCGATCGACACGATCCCGGTGGCCATGACCAGGGCGAAGTAGCCGGGGTCTAGGGTGGCCAGCCCGGACATCAACGAACCCGGCGGTGGACCGGCCGGCGCCGCCCCGGACCCGGCCACACCAGCGTCAGGCCCGGCCACACCAGCATCAGGCCCGGCCACACCAGCATCGGGCCCGGCCGCACCGGCATCAGGCCCGGCAGCACCGGCGCCGGGCCGGGCGGCGGCCGGCTCGGCCGGGTGCTGGGGGTCGTGGCGGATCCAGCTCAAGGTTGGAACCGGGACGGCCGGGGCACGGTCAGTAGGGCACGCCGATCTTGCGCCACCGCCGCCCGCTGGTGCCCGGCTCGTTCGGCCGGGAGGCGACACGGCTGCGGTACACCACGAATGGTCGCCACATGTACCAGACCGGAGCGCTCCATGCGTGCACCAACCGGCTGAACGGCCACACGGCCAGCACCGCCCAGGAGGCCACGGCGTGGACCTGGAACAGCCACGGGGCCTTGACGATGGCGTTCACGTCCGGGTTGCCGGCGAACAGGCCGCGGAACCACAGCGACACGCTCTGGCGGTAGTCGTAGTGGTTGCCGAGCAGGCCCACGCCCATGGTCTCGCCGATCCCCAGCCCGATGACGATGGCCAGCAGGATGAGCGCCACCCAGTCGACCGGGCTGGTGGTGGCCCTCACCCGGGGCACGAACAGGCGCCGGCTGGCCAGGAACGCCACACCGATGATGATCAGGACGGCGGCGATGGTGCCCGCCCAGGCGGAGAACTGGCGGTACACGTCCTCCGGTATGCCGAGCCACCTGGTGAACGACTCGGGCACCAGGATGCCCAGGATGTGACCCCCGATGGCCGCGAACGTCCCGTAGTGGAACAGGGGGCCGCCCCACTTGAGCAGCTTCTTCTCCTGGAGCTCGGTCGAACGGCTGGTCCAGCCAAACTGGTCGTAGCGGTAGCGCCAGATGTGGCCGATCACGAACACCGCCAGCGCCACGTACGGCAGGATCACCCACCAGAACAGGTTCCAGCCGCTGACCCCTGTCATCGCCTGGCCACCTCACCTGCCACCACCGAGGGCGGAGCGAACGGCTCCAGGCCGACCTGCTCGGAAGGAGGGCCCTGGGCCCGGTAGCGGTCCAGGGCCCGGCGGTCCGCCCGGCGCGGCCCGGGCAGCGCCTCGATCACCGACCGGACCACCTGGGCGTAGCCGCTGCCCCGCTCCTCGAGCGCCAGGGCCAGGGCGTCGAGGGCCATGCGGTGCTCGCCCAGCACGGCGGCGCCGGCTGGATGCGACGCCGCCAGCTCGAGCAGGGCGGGCAGGAAGTCCGGCAGCTCGCCCGGCACCACCGCGAATCCGGCCTGCCGGAAGGCGTCGACCAGGGCGGTGAGGGCCATGCCCCGCTCCCGGGTGTCGCCGTGGCGGTAGTAGGTGAGGTAGAGCGACGTGCCCCGGCGCATGTCGAACGTGTCCACGTAGGTGGCCGCCGGGTCCATGCCACCCATCGCCTTCAACCACCCCACGGCCGATGCCAGCCCGGCCCGCGGCCGGCCCGAGGGCAGCCGCCGCACCGCCTCGGCCACCGCCTCCAGGTCCCCGGCGAAGTCCTCGGAGGGATAGCCCAGCAGGACCGCCGCGCAGCCGAACACGACCGAGGCATCGGGTCGCCTCACGCCAGTCCCCCTTCCACCCGCAGGTGCAGCCGGCCGTTCCCGTCCCGCCCGGCCACGGACCGGTCGCCCGACCCGTCCACCCTCAGGTGGAAGTCGCCGGTGCCGTCGCCGCCCATGCCCGGACCGCCCTCCGATTCGAGGGAGCACCCCGACAGCGAGTGCTGGGCCAGCAGCCGGCCGGCGTCCTCGGCGTGCGCCGCCGGCACCACGTAGCGGTCCTGGTACCGGGCTATGGCCAGCAGCCGGAACAGGTCGTCGGCGTCGTCGAAGGACAGTCCGACGTCGGCCGGGTCCACGTCGGGGTGCTGGCCGAGCTGGTGGGCCCGCATGACCGCCCGGACCATGGCCAGCCGGCGCAGCGAGTCGCGCACCGGGCCGACCTGGCCGGCGGTGAACAGGCTGGCCAGGTACTCCACCGGTATGCGCAGCGAGTCGATGGCGGCGAACACCGAGTCGGGGTCGTCGCCGTCGTAGCCGGCCGCGGTGGTCGCCTCGGCCACCGGGGAAAGGGGCGGGATGTACCAGACCATCGGCATGGTGCGGAACTCGGGGTGCAGCGGCAGGGCGACGCGGTGGCGGGCGATCAACGAGTACGTCGGCGACCGGCGGGCGGCGAGGATCCAGTCGTGGGGGATGCCCTGGCGTTCGGCCTCGTTGGCGATCTCCGGGTCGGAGGGGTCCAGGAAGACCGACAGCTGCGCTTCGTACAGGTCGGCCTCGTCGGGGGCAGCCGCCGCGGCCAGCACTTTGTCCGCGTCGTAGAGCATCAGACCCAGGTAGCGCAGCCGGCCCACGCAGGTCTCCGAGCAGACCGTGGGCATTCCGGCCTCGATCCTCGGGAAGCAGAACGTGCACTTCTCGGCCTTGCCGGTGCGGTGGTTGAAGTACACCTTCTTGTATGGGCAGCCCGACACGCAGAACCGCCAGCCCCGGCACCGGTCCTGGTCGACCAGCACGATGCCGTCCTCCACCCGCTTGTACATGGCTCCCGACGGGCAGGAGGCCACGCAGGACGGGTTCAGGCAGTGCTCGCAGATGCGGGGCAGGTAGAACATGAACACCGACTCGAAGTCGAGCTTCACCTTGTCCGCCATGGCCGCCAGGTTGGGATCCTCGAGGGCCCGGGCGGGGGCGCCGGCCAGGTCGTCCTCCCAGTTGGCCCCCCACCTGGGGTTCATCTCACGGCCGGTCAGCGCCGAGCGGGTGGACACCGACGGGGATTTGGTCCCGGCCGGGGCGGTGATCAGGTGGGCGTAGTCGTAGGTGTAGGGCTCGTGGTAGTCCTCGATGGTCGGCAGATCCGGGTTGTAGAAGATGGACAAAAGCCGGCGGAGGCGGCTGCCGGAACGCAGTTGCAGCCGGCCCTTGCGGTCCAGGGCCCAGCCTCCCTTCCACTGCTCCTGGTCCTCGTAACGGGCCGGGTAGCCCAGCCCGGGCTTGGTCTCGACGTTGTTGAAGTACACGTACTCCGTGCCGGGCCGGTTGGTCCAGGTCTGTTTGCAGGTGACCGAGCAGGTGTGGCATCCGATGCACTTGTCGAGGTTCATCACCATGCACATCTGGGCCATGATCCGCATCCCTAGAACTCCACTTTCTGCGAACGCCGCCGGATGACCGCGATCTCGTCGCGCTGCGAACCGGTCGGCCCGTAGTAGTTGAACCCGGCGGACAGCTGGGCGTAGCCGCCGATCATGTGGGACGGCTTCATCACCACCCTGGTCAGGGAGTTGTCCGTGCCGCCGTGCAGGCCCGAGGCCTCCGATACCGGCATCTGCAGGTGGCGGTCGATGGAGTGGTACATCATCACCGTGCCCGGCGGGACCCGGTGGGTCACCGCCGCCCGGGCCACGGTCACCCCGTTGCGGTTGTAGGCCTCGATCCAGTCGTTGTCGGCCACCCCGATGCGGTCGGCGTCGAGGTGGTTGACCCAGATCACCGGGCCCCCCCGGAACAGGTTGAGCATGTGCAGGTTGTCCTGGTACTCGGAGTGGATCGACCACTTCGAATGGGGGGTCAGGTACCGGGCCACCAGCTGGGTGCCCTCCAGGTCGGACCGGCGCTGGTCGCCGAAGATGGCGCCCACGTCCAGGGGCGGCCGGTAGGTGGGCATCATCTCCCCCAGCTCGGCCATCCATTCGTGGTCGACCAGGAAGTGCTGGCGGCCGGTCAGCGTGTGCCACGGTTTGAGCCGGTCGACGTTGATGGTGAACGGCGAGTACCGCCTGCTCTCCGACTCGGTCCCGGACCACTCCGGCGAGCAGATCACCGACCGGGGCTGGGTCACCGTGTCGGAGAAGGTGATGCGGTCCCCGGCCCGCTCGTGGGCCAGGTCGGCCAGCTCCACACCGGTCCGCTGCTCGAGGTTCTCGAAGCCGGCCACTGCCAGCTTGCCGTTGGTGGTGCCCGACAGGGCCAGGATGGCCTCGCAGAAGAGGTTGTCCCGGTCGATGCGGGGCCGGCCGTCGGCGAGCCCGCCGCGGATGACGCCGTTGCGCTGGGCCAGCCAGCCGACCTCCTCGCCGACGGGCAGGGTCACGCCTTTGGTGGTGGCCCCGACCTGATCGATGAGCGGGCCCAGGGCCCGCCACTTCTCGGCCAGCCTGGGGTAGTCCCGCTCCACCACCACAAGGCGGGGCATGGTCCGGCCCGGGACCGGCTCGCACTCGCCGGCCGCCCAGTCCAGGGCCCGGCCCCCCGGCTGGGCGCACTCGTCGGGAGTGTCGTGGCCGAGCGGCACGGCCATCACGTCCCGGCGCACCCCGAGCCGGCCCTCGGCCAGCCGGGAGAACTCGGTGGCCAGGTCGGAGAACACCTCGAAGTCGCTGCGGGCCTCCCACGGCGGGGCGATAGCCGGGTTGAACGAGTGCACGAAAGGGTGCATGTCCGTGGACGACAGGTCGTGCTTCTCGTACCAGGTGGCGGCGGGCAGCACCACGTCGGCGTATATGCCGGTGGAGACCATCCGGAAGTCCACGTCGACCAGCAGGTCGAGCTTGCCGATCGGGGCGTCGTCCCGCCAGGCAATTTCCCGGGGCCGGGCTCCGGGCGGGCACTCCTCGGCGGCCACCGCGTTGTCGGTGCCGAGGAGGTGCCGCAGGAAGTACTCGTGGCCCTTGCCGGACGAGCCCAGCAGGTTGGCTCGCCACACCGTGAGCACCCGGGGGAAGTTGGCCGGGTCGTCGGGGTCGGTCGCCGCGAACCGCAGCCGCCCGGCCTTCAGCTCGTCGACCACGTACTCCTCCACCCCCCGGCCGGCCGCCTCGGCCCGGTCGGCCAGGTCCAGGGGGTTGGCATCGAAGGCCGGGTGGGAGGCCAGCCACCCGAGGCGGGCGGCGTAGGCGTTGAGGTCGGCCACGGACCGCCCGGCGAACCGGCCCTGGCCGAGAGGGCTGGACAGCAGGTCGGCGTTGGAGCCCTCGTAGCGCCACTGGTCGGTGGCCAGGTACCAGTACGGGGTGGCCGGCATGTGGCGGGTGGGCCGGGCCCAGTCGTAGGCGAACGCCAGCGTGAACCAACCGGTGAGGGGGCGCACCTTCTCCTGGCCGACGTAGTGGGCCCAGCCGCCACCGTTGACGCCCTCGCAGCCGCAGAGCATCAGCATCGACAGGAAGGTCCGGTAGATCTGGTCGGAGTGGTACCAGTGGTTGGTGCCGGCCCCCATGGCGATCATCGAGCGGCCGCCGGACTGCTCGGCGTTGCGGGCGAACTCCCTCGCCACCCGGGCGCAGGCGGCCGCCGGCACCGAGGTGATCTGCTCCTGCCACGCCGGGGTGTACGGCACCGACGGGTCGTCGTACCCCGATGGCCACTCCCCCGGCAGGCCGTCCCTGGCCACGCCGTAGTTGGCCATCATCAGGTCGAACACCGTGGTCACCAGGCGGCCCCCGACCCGGACCGCCGGAACACCGCGGCGCATCACCGAGCCGCCGGCCCCGTCGCCGGTGTCGAACCTGGGCAGGTCCACCGTCACGGTTTCGGACCCCGGTCGCCGGTGGCAGGTCAGGGCCGGACGGACGCCGTTGAGGTCCAGGTTCCAGCGGCCGCGGTCGCCTTCGGCCCAGCGGAAGCCGATCGACCCGTTGGGTACCACGGGCCGGCCGGACTCCTCGTCCAGCACCACGGTCTTCCATTCCCCGACCTCGTGGTCGCCGGTGAGGTCGGCGGCGGTGAGGAAGTGCTCCGGCACGTGGGCACCGTCGCGCTCGACCAGGGTGACCAGGAACGGCAGGTCGGTGTAGGTACGGGCGTAGTCCTCGAAACGGGGCACCCGGCGGTCCCGGTAGAACTCCGAGAGGATCACGTGCCCCATGGCCATGGCCAGTGCCCCGTCCGTCCCCGGGTTGGCGGCCAGCCAGTCGTCGGCGAACTTGGTGTGGTCCGAGTAGTCGGGCGAGACCACCACCACCTTCTGGCCCCGGTAGCGCGCCTCGGTCATGAAGTGGGCGTCGGGGGTGCGGGTGATCGGCAGGTTGGTGCCCCAGATGATCAGGTAGGAGGCGTTCCACCAGTCCGCCGACTCCGGCACGTCGGTCTGGTCGCCGAACACCTGGGGCGACGCCGGCGGCAGGTCCGCGTACCAGTCGTAGAACGACAGGATCGTCCCGCCCAGGAGGGAGTAGAACCGGGTGCCGGCGGCGTATGACGCCATCGACATGGCCGGGATGACGGTGAAGCCGGCGGTGCGGTCCGGACCGTACGCCGCCACGGTGTGCACGTGGGCGGCGGCGATCATCTCCAGCGTCTCCGACCAGCCGGCCCGCACGAAGCCGCCCCGGCCGCGGGCCGACTTGTAGGCCCGGGCCCGCTCGGGGTCGGATGTCACCTCGGCCCAGGCCGCCACCGGGTCCCCGCCGTTGGCCGCCTTGGCCGCCCGGAACAGCTCCAGCAGCGTCCCCCGCACGTAGGGGTAGCGGACCCGCGCCGGCGAGTAGGTGTACCAGGAGAAGGACGCCCCCCGGGGGCACCCACGCGGCTCGTACTCGGGGGAGTTGGGCCCGACCGAGGGGTAGTCGACCGCCTGGGTCTCCCAGGTGATGATCCCGTCCTTGACGTAGACCTGCCACGAGCACGATCCGGTGCAGTTGACCCCGTGGGTGGAGCGGACGATCTTGTCGTGGCGCCACCGCTCCCGGTAGAACTCCTCGGCCTGCCGCCCTCCCTTGCGGTGCACCTCCCGGCCGTCGGGGGTCCCGGTGCCGGGCTGGATGTACCGGGCGGACCGCACCAGGCCGGTTTCGGCCAGCAGTCCGTCGTCTCCGGACGGGATCCCTTCGGTCCGGCGCGCCATGGCCCTCCCTCAACGGAAACCGGGATCGCACGGCACGATCCCCGATCGACCCCGACCTTATCTTCTCCTCTAGCGGGCTGTGCAAATACCCCGGTTCGCCGGGCCGGACGGTCTTTTATCTACTAACTACTGGAGCTGGCGTAATCGTCAGCAGCCGGATCGGGAGGAACGACAGGTTGGCCGCCACGACCAGCCCGGTCGCCACGAACAGCCCGCCCCCGGCGGCGATGAGCGGCCCCACACCGGCGGCCAGACCGGCGCACACCCCGGCTGTCCCGGCGGTCACCGTGGCGTAGGTGACGGCGGCCCAGCGGTGGTCGTACAGGTCGGCGAACATGAGCGGCTGGCCGCCCGGCCCGGTCCTCCTCCCCTTGGCCCGGACCGCTGACCACATGATGAAAGGAACGACCTTGTGGGCGTGACCCACCAGTGCCTCGAGCAGCCATCCCCCGAAGGCGGCCACCGCCCCGGACACCAGGGCCGTCCCGGCGTGGCGGTGGTCGGGCAGCACCAGGCTGGCGGCCAGCGCCAGGGCCGCCCCGGCCACCAGCCATCCGGCGGAGGTGACCACGAACAGCAGATGGAGGTCGGCCCGCCTCCGGCGGTGGCGGACGTGGGCGGCCAGGGACACCAGGTGGGCACCCAGTCCGGCCGCCAGGACGGCGGCACCGCCCACCGCCAGGGGGGCGTCGGCGGTCAACAGGCCGGGTGAGAGGATGGCCCCGCCGGCGGGCACGGCCCACACCGCCAGCCGGCCGGCGAGCCGGCGGCCCGGCACGTGGGCCAGGAAGAACATCGGCCACAGCTTCTCGGCCACCGACACGTAGGTCAGGCCGAGCCAGGCGAACAGCCCGACCACCGCGTGGGCCAGCACGATATGGCCGGACAGGTCGAACCAGTTGCCTCTCCGGTCGGCCACGTACAGCACGCCGTAGCAGCCGGTGGCAGCGAAACCGGCCAGGCAGAACCGCAACCCCACCACGGGCGCCCCCTTGCCTCGAGCAGCCAGGGCGTGGGAGAGGTTCACCGCCAGGAGGACGATGGCGGCCGCCGCGCCGGCCCCGCCGGCTTCCACCACCCACTCCTCACCGGCGCCTATCCCGAGCGGCAGGAGCCAGGCGGCGGCCAGCCAGGTCACGAAGGTCGCCCGGGCCAGGACCAGCGAGCGCAGCGGCCGACCGGTCACCACGGGGGTGAACTGGTGCAGGGCCCCCAGCACACCCATCGACAGGGTGGCCAGCATCCCCAGGTGGGCGGCGGCCACCACCTGATCGGAGGTGGGGTCGGCCAGCGCCGCGCCGCGGGCCCACACCAGGGCGGCGCCGCAGGCGATCAGGCCGAGGGAGGCCGCGGCCAGGAAGCTGACCGGGATCGACGGAGGAGGCACCCCGGCCGGGAGGCCCGCCGGCCGGCCCTGCCAGAGGCCGGCCGCCGCAGAGGGAGCCGGCCTAACAGCCGCCATCGTCGCCCCCGTCCGCCAGCATGCCGGCCATCACGGCCGCCGCCCGGCCGATGGTCATGCCCGGCAGCAGCGCCCCGGCCTCGAGCTCCGGGCTCAGCGTCCGCTCCGAGAACTCCTCGCAGACCGCTTCCCACAGCCAGTGGACGTCGTCGTCGCCCAGACCGCACTCCGCCAGGGTTACGTCCGCGCTCAGGGGCGTGTCGCGCTCCAGCAGCGAGATCAGCAGTTCCGCTATTCCCTCGGCATCCACATGGCGCCCCAGTTGGTGGGTCTCAGCCGGCATGTCCACCTCGTCCCCCGGAAGGGGAATCTCATCCTCACGAACCCCTATATTTCTAGTCGCTACTGCATTATCGTGTCAACCGGTCCAGGAGCCTCCGACACTTCCACCGTCTCTGGAGACCCGCTATTATTTCTAGTCGCTAACGGATCTATGGTGGCGTCGGAAGCGGCGCCCCAGGAGGGAGAGAAAGCCATGGCGATCGTGGATGCCCGACCGATCCTCGCCGCCGGTGAGGAGCCGTTCGAGACGATCATGGCGGCGGCCGACTCGCTGCACGCCGGGGAGGATCTGGTGGTGCTGGCGCCGTTCGAGCCGGTACCCCTGGAGGGGGTGCTCTCTTCCCAGGGGTTCTCCTATGAAGCCGAGGACATCGGCTCCGGCGAGTGGCGGGTGACCTTCCGCCGGCAGCCGTGAGCCCGGCCGACCCCGGCCCCACCGGGCTGGCCCGGGAGTGGGTCACCGTGGAGGCCTCCGACGCGGTCGAGACGGCCTGGGCGGCCCTGGGCGGCGTCTACGACCCGGAGCTGTGCCTGGACGTGGTCTCCCTGGGCCTGGTGTACGACATCCGGGCCGAGTCCGCCACGCTCGTGGTGGAGATGACCCTGACCACCCCGGGCTGCCCGGTGTCGGACAGCCTGCCCGAGCAGGCCCGGGCCGCCATCATCGACGCCACGGACGGGGCGGTCGGGGTTGACGTGCGCGTGGTGTGGGATCCTCCGTGGAGCCCGGCGATGATGAACGAGGCGGCCGCCGCCGCCCTCGGCTTCGGCGCCCGCTGACCCGCGCCGGCCGGCGGGCCCGCCGCTCCGCCGTTCCTCGGCGCCGGCGGCGTCTGGGGCCTACCGCCGGGCGGCGACGGTCATGTACCGGCCCCGGTAGTGGACCAGGGCCGGCGGGCCGTCCTCGGGCATCGTCATGTCGACCGGCTGGCCGCGCACCAGGATCTGGTACCCGACCTCCAGGAACCCGGCCAGCGAGCAGTCGGCCCGCGTCGCCACATCGGTGAGCACCGGCCCCCACCCGCTGCTCGAGACGGCCAGCCCCTCGAACGGGTCCCCCGGGTAGCGCTGGGCGAACTGGTCGGCCACCCGGACCGACTCGGAGCCGAGCACGTGCACCACGAACCGTTTGGACCAGCGGGCCGCCTCCCAGAAGTCGGTGAGGGGGCCCACCAGCCCGAGGACCGCCGGCGCCTCCCCCTCCGCCACCAGAATCGACGACACCGTGATGCCGGCGGCCGCCCCGTCCTCGCCGTAGGTCGTCCACACCGTCACCGGCGCAGCCAGGCGGCCCCGCAGCCGCCTCGCCTGGTCGGGGGCGCTGAACGACGCGAACGGGTGGACCCCGATGCGCTTCCTCCCGTCGTCGACGCTCACGAGCCGACCCTACCCCCGGGCCGGGCCCGGGCCCCGGTTAAAGAACGGGCCTCGCCGCGCCGATGCCTGGTGGGAGAAAGAGGCAGAGATTGGATGGAGGGGTAGATGACCGAGCGTGAACTGGTCTTCTGCGCCAGCTCCTCGCGCTGTTCCACGGCGCGGCTGGTCGAAAAGGGAACGGTCTTCTACTGCAAGGCTCACTGGTCCGAGAGCCAGGCGGAGCCCGGCAGCATCCGGCCCGGGGACGCCGTGCTGGCCAAGGATCGTCGTAACCGGGGAGTGGTCCTCAGCGTCGAGGGCGCCCAGGCGACTGTCCGCTTCGATCCGACCGAGCGCAGCGCCGCCGCCGAGGTCGTGATGTCCACCGCCTGGCTGGAGAAGGCCTGACCCTCCGACCGCCGGCCCCCCGGCCCGGGGACCGCTCCGCCACAGACCAGACCTGATCATCGCCGCCGACCGGTGTTCAGGGGACTCTGACCTTCTCCCCACCCGCTGTCCTGGCACCAGAAGGCGGGCCGACGGCATCCGCGGTGTGATCCTCCACCAGGACCGCCCGCTGGCGGGGCAGGGCGTCGGGATGCTCGGCCTGGATCCAGGCGATCAACCGCTCCCGCACCTCGCACTGCAGGTCCCATGAGCGGGAGCTGTCGAAGGAGCTCATCAGCGCCCGCAGCTGCATGCCTGAGCTCCCGGCGTCGGTGACCTGCAGGCCCCAGGTCCGCCCGTCCCAGTTCTTGGACTCCTGGAGGATCTCGTAGAGCCTCCGGCGTATGGCGTCCACCGGGGCGCTGTAGTCCACTTCCAGGAAGACCCACCCGAGCACCTCCGACGTGGAGCGGGTCCAGTTCTCGAAGGAGTTCTGGATGAAATACGAGACCGGCACGACCAGCCGGCGCAGGTCCCACACCCGCACCACCACGTAGGTCAGGGCGATCTCCTCGACCCGGCCGAACTGGCCCTCCACCACCACGACGTCGTCGACCCGGATGGGCTGGCTGATGGCCAGCTGCAGGCCGGCCACCACGTTCGTGGCGGTCGGCTTGGCCGCCACCCCGGCCAGGATCCCGACCAGGCCGGCGGAGGCCAGCAGCCCGGCTCCGGCCGCCCGCACCGCCGGGAAGCTGAGCAGGACGATGGCCAGAGAGACCACCGCCACCACCACCACCGTCAGCCTCCTGAACACCTCGATCTGGGTGTGCACCCGCCTGGCTTTGAGGTTGTCCTCGGCTTCGAGGCGGTAGCGGCCCAGGATCAGGTCATCGAGGACGAAGGTCGTGCGGACCACGGCCAACCCGACGGCCAGGACCAGCGCCACCCCGACCCAGTGCAGCAGCTCCGAGCGCAGATGGCCCCTCAACCGGACCGCGGCGAGTCCGATCTCGACGGCCACCAGCGGGACGATGAGCCGGGTCGGCATACCCATGTGCCGGACCAGCGATTCCTGGACCGGGTGGCCCCGGCCCGAGCACGCCCACCTGCGGACCAGGCGGAACGCCACGGTGTGGACCACCAGGGCCATCAACGCGATACCGGCGATCGTCCCGGCCGCTACCGCGCTCATCGGTGTCCCTCCCCGGGAGGCCCGCAGGGGGGACGGGTGGTGGGTGGGCGTGGCGATGTGGGCTGCAGTATGAGAACCTCCTCGTGCCGGGCGGAGCCGGGTCGCGAACGAGCTCTCCGCCCGCAGCGTTACTACCCGCGGGGTGTGGTCGAAACCGGCCGAACCGGTGTGGCGGTGGCCACAGCCATCAGCCCCTCGTAGCGGTCCAGGACCACGTCCCAGCCGAAGTTCCGCTCCGAGAACCGCCGCCCCGCCCGGCCCATGTGGCCGGCCACCCGGGGATGGCGCTCGAGCAGCTCCACGGCCGCCTCGAACTCGGCGTATCCCCGGAACGACACTCCCCCGCCGCTGCGGCGGGCCTGGCCGGCCAGCACGTCCGACAGGCCCTGGACCAGCACCGGGCGGCCCTCGGACCAGGCCTCCACCAGCACCATCGAGAAGCTCTCGAAATACGACGGCTGCACCAGGGCCAGGCAGCCGGCCATGGCGTCGCCCCGCAGCCGCTCCTCGACGAAGCCGGCATAGTGGATGGCCGGGTGGTCCACCCGCTCCGCGGCAGGGCCCACGAACACCAGCTGGAGCGGGCCGGGGTGGCGCGCCTTGTACTCCTGGAAGAAGTCGGTCAGCTCCCGGGCCCCCTTCCCGTCCTCGGCCCGCCCCACGAAGAGCAGATACCGGCTGTCTCCGAGCCCGAGGTGGCGCCGGAACGCCTCCCCCCGCCCCCCGCCGGCCAGGTCGAAGCCGGCCCCGACCACCATTCCCCGGGCCCGGCCGCCCCGCCGCAGCACCAGATCCCGTTCCTCGGCGGTCAGCCAGGCAAACGCCGAGGGCATCCGGAACACGGGGTCGTACGCCGGGAGCCAGAAGGCGGCCTCGTCGTGGGCGGTGGCGTGCAGGACGGTGGGGATGCGCCCGGACGTGACCGGCAGCGCCCCCCAGGTGGTGGAGTACAGGTAGGAGAAGTGCATGGCCAGGTCGAACGAGTCCACCCGACCCTCCAGCCACGGCACCAGGTCGGGGAGGTCAGGGCCCTGCGCCTCCAGCCATTCCTTCTGCAGTTCCGGCCCTGGTTCGGCGCCCCGGGGCAGCACCGACTGGCACAGCGATCCGAACGCCACCGGATCGCGAGGTTTGCGCACCGCCAGGCGGTGCACCGTCACGCCGTCCACCGTGGAGGAGCCCTCGGGGTAGGCGTTGGCCCACGTCTCGGCGTCGGTGGCGCAGGAGGTGAGCACGTGCACGTCCAGGCCCCGGCCCGCCAACCGGACCGCCAGCTGGCGGCACAGGGCCTCGGCCCCTCCCGCCACCTCGGGCCCGTAGCGCTGGACCACCATGAGCACCGAGCGGGGCCGCCCGGCCGGGAGGGACCTCGACGCCCGCCGCCGGCCGGCGCCGGCCAGCAGCCTGCCGGCGACCACCACCGGCCGCCGGCGGGGATGGGGGCCGGGGCTGGAGGCGATGGCCACACCGAGCGCGTTCAGCTCCCGTTCCCGGGCCGCAAAGCCGGGGTGGCGCCGGCGGGACGCCGCCCGCAGGCGCACCAGCATCTGCCAGAGGTATCCGCTGAGCCGGTCCGACCCCGGGGTGAGGCGCGGATTCGACTTCATCCGCAGCGCAGGCCGAGCATCTCGACCAGCTGCGCCGCCGAACCGGCGAAGGTCAGGCTGCGGGCGTAATCGAGGCCGGCCGCGGATGCCCGGGTCCGCCAGCCCACGTCCATCAGGACGTCGCGCAGGGTGGCCGCCAGGTCCGGGGCGTTGACGGTGGCCGACACCTTGCGGGTGAAGTCGGGAAGCGACTGGGCCGCGCCGATGGCGCTCGTGATGGTGGGCACCCCGTGGGTCAGGCAGTCGGCCACCGCCCCCGACACCTCGCCGTTGCTGGCGGAACGCAGCTGCACCGCCACCGCCGCCCGCCGGAGGTAGCTGCGGTAGGTGCGATCGTCGGCGTGGCCGGTCACAGTGACCAGCCCCTGCAGCCCGTGCGCCGCGGCTGCGGCCGCGATGGCGTTGCGCTCGGCGGGGCCGGCGGGGCCCACGAAGGCCAGTTCGGCGTCCAGGTCGCCGGCCTCCCTCAGCCAGTACAGCGCCTCCACCAGGATGTCCGGCTGCTTGACCGAGTTGACGATGCCGAACGAGGCGACGAGCAACCGCCCCTCGGCGGTCACCTCCGGCCGGTCGAGTGGGTCGGGGATGTCCGGGTACACGTACGGCAGGACCCCGATGCGCGAAACATGCTGGGGGTCGGCCTCGATGCGGGCCAGATTGGCGGCGTACTCGGAGGTGACCAGGAACCGCTCGCTCAGACCGATGACCTCCCGGGCCATCAGTACGCCGTTCTTCTGAGCCACCGGGGAGTCGATCCACCCCTCGGCCAGCCACTCCTCCGGGAGGCCGGGGTACATGGCCTTGGCCGCGGCCAGATAGCCCTCGGGCACCGCGCCGCGTGCCTCCCCGTGGCGGTACAGGTCGGTGAAGCGGACCTCGTGGGCCAGCACCACCGGCCGGACGCCCTCGACGCGGGTCAGCCTCAGCGCCCCGGCGTGGAACTCGCTGTTGCCCATGGAGACGACCACCGAGTCGTATCCGCCCCGGGCGGCGGCCACGGACCGGAACCGGTCGGCCCGGTACTGGGCGATACCCGACGAGCGGTCGGCCTCGGCGCCGTCGCCGTCCAGGTAGACGTCCACGTCGACGTGCTCCGCCAGGTGCGGCACCAGACGGGCCGAGTAGTCAGCCACCCCTGTGGGCGCGGGCGGCCACGGGGTGACGAAGGCCATGGCCGGGCGGCGGCGCCACCCGGCCGGCCGGCTCCGGGCGCCGGTGCGGGGATCGGTGCAGAGGCGCTCGTACACGCCGGACGCCCGCTCGGCCACGTCGGCCCATGACGGCCGGTCCCGCGTCGACCAGTCCAGCAGCTTGGACCGGAAGGCGTCGTCGGTCAGGGCCCGCTCGACGGCCGTCGAGATATCTTCCGTGGACCACGGGTCGAAGGTGGCGTCGGGGTGGACCAGTTCCGCCAGGGAGGTGTTCCCCGACGCGATCACCGGGCACCCGCACCCCATGGCCTCCACCGCCGGCAGCCCGTAGCCCTCGGCGACCGACGGGACCACGGCCAGTTCGGCGGACCGGTAGATGTCCACCAGGCAGTCGTCGCTGACCTCTCCCGTCAGCAGGACCCGATCTGCAACCCCCAGTCGCTCAACCACGGATTGCAGGTGCTGCCGGTGGCCGGGTATCAGCCGGCACACCAGCACCAGCTGGAACGATTCCCGGAGCGGCGCCGGCAGGTGGGAGAACGCCTCGATCAGCCCCTCCATGTTCTTGCGCGGCTCCACCGCCCCGTTGTAGACGACGGCGCGGTCCTCCAGCCCGGGCACCTCGGCCCGGGCCCGCCTCCTGGCCCCCTCCCGGTCGGGGTCCGGGCTGAACCGGTCGTCGCAGGCGCCCCCGATCACCGTGATCCGCTCGGGGGGTACCCCCAGGTGCTCCTGCACGTCCCGGGCGGCGCTGAGCGACAGGGTCATCACGTGATCGGCGGACCGGACCAGCTCCCTGCGGGCCCGGTACCGGCGGCGGGTACCCGGATCGGTCAGATAGACGTCGGGCATCATCTCGGGGATCAGGTCGTACACCGTGAGCACCAGGCGGGCACCTGCGGCCAGCGCCTCCCGGGGCCACAGCCTCTCGATGGGGACGTCCAGGTCGAAGGGGGAGAGCACGTGGAACACCCCCCCGGGCCCGGACCAGTCGGCTTCGGCGGTGACCAGCCCGTCGGTCACGAGCGGCTCGAGCCCCCCCGCTGGCGGCAGGTCGTGCCGTATCAGCACCTGCCTGAAGACCGCCGGCGCGTGGCGGTGCAGGGCGAGGGTGTAATCCAGGGAGTAGCGGGCTATGCCCCGTTCCCGGTAGCTGGCGCTCTGGATGGCCTGCAGGTCCAGGGTGATCCGGCCGGCCGCATTGCGGACCTCAGCCACCCCGCCCGGCCCTCCGGGGCGGAAGCGGACTGCTGTCGGGAGTGGGACGGGGTCCTCGCATCTCCCCCAGATCGTAGTGGTGACCCGGTCCGGCCCGGGCTCATGCGGGCCGGCCCTGCGCCTCAGCCGGAGCTGCCCGGCGCCACCGTGGTGGTCGACCCGCTGGGGCTCGAGGCCGCGTTGGTGGGGGCGGCCGTGGTCGGAGGGGGCGGGGTGGTGGTCGGGGTGGGCGCGGTGGTCGGGGACGTGGTCGGCGGGGCGGCCGAGGTGGTCGGGGGGGCCGGGGCCGCCGTGGTCGGCGGCGCGTAGGTGGGGGCGGTGGTAGCCGGGGCAGCCGAGGTCGGCGGTATGTAGGTCGGCAGCGGGGTCTGCGACGGCGGCGGCGGGAGGTAGGCGGTGGGGGGCGATGTCACCGGCGTGGCGTTCGGCGCCGAGACCAGGATCTGGTCCCCCGACAGCGGCCACACCCGCAGCTGCTGTCCCCCAAGGTCGACCGTGGAAGGGAAGAGGCCGCCGTACCCCGGGTCGGATCGCAGCACGGCGGCCATGTAGCTGTGCCACAGCTGGGCCGGGATGGAGCCGCCCGACACGCCGCTGATGCCCCGGAAACCGTCCATGGACTTGTCGCTGGCCGCGTACCCCATCCACACCGCCGTGGTCAGCTTCGGCGTGTAGCCGATGAACCAGGCGTCACCGGCGTTCTGCGTGGTGCCGGTCTTGCCGGCCACCGGCACCGGGAGGTTCCCGGCCGCCGCCCCGGTCCCGGAGCGCACCACCTGCTGGAGCACGTACGACTCGGTGGCGGCCTGGGCCGGGTCGAGGACCTTGCGGCTGGACGGCTTGACCGGAAGCGGCAGCGACCGGCCCGACGCCGTGGTCACCTTGGTCACCAGGACCGGGGCGTGGTAGACGCCGCCGTCGGCGAACGTGGCGTAGGCGGCCGCCATCTCGATGGGCGACACCTCGGCGCTGCCGAGCACCTGGGACGGGTAGGCGCCTTTGAGCTCGCGGGGGTTGATCCCCATCGCCTCGGCCATCGAGTCCAGCTTGGCGGCGCCGATCCGGGCCACCACCTGGGCGTAGACCGTGTTGATGGACATGGCCGTGGCCTGGACGATGTTCATGTACGGGGCCACCGATTCGCCCTCGTAGTTGGTCACGACCCATGGGCTGCCGTTGGCGTTGCCTCTTGGCAGTTCGACCTTGGGCGGGGCCGGGACCACGGATTGGACGCTGTAGCCCTCCTTGATCAGCTCGGCCAGCATGAAGGCCTTGAACGTGGACCCCGCCTGGCGGCCGCTGCCGCCACCGGCTGCTCCCAGCGCCAGGTCGACGTGGGACCGGGCGTAGTTCTGCCCGCCCACCAGGGCCCGCACCCGGCCCTGGTCATCCACCGACACGAGGGCGGCCGAGGGGTCCCCGCCGGCCGGGTTGAGGGCGCCCGGCCCCTTGCCGTAGACCGAGTTGTAGGCCTGCTGCTGCAGGGTGGGGTCCAAGGTGGTGGTGACCCTCAGCCCACCCCCGTCGACCAGGCGGCGCCCGTACTTGGCGTACAGCTGCTGGCGCACCGCCGCCAGGAAGTAGTCCTGTCCGGACAGCTGGGACTGCACCTTGGTCACCTGGGACGGGGGCGGCAGGACGTAGCTGGAGAAGGGGGTGTTCTCCACCGCCACCGCCTGGGCCCGGGTGATCTTCTTGTCGCGCACCATGGCGTTCAACGTCTCGGTCTGGTTCTTGCGGGCCAGCGCCGGGTCGTGGGCCGGGTCGGCGGTTTCCGGCTCCCGGATGAGCCCGGCCAGCAGCGACGCCTCCCGCAGGCCCAGCTGGCCGACGTCCTTGCCGAAGTACACCCGCGACGCCGCCTCCACCCCGTAGGCCCCCCGGCCCCAGTAGATGATGTTGAGGTAGTTCCCCAGGATCTGCTTCTTGGATTCCTTCTGCGACAGCCGGATGGCCAGCGCCGCTTCCTTGATCTTGCGGACCAGCGTGCGCTTGGAGTTGAGGTACGCCTGCTTCACGTACTGCTGGGTGATGGTGGACCCGCCCTGCAGGCCGCCCCGGCCGGTGATGTCGTCGAAGGCGGCGCGCACGATGCTCGTCGGGTTGAGCGCCCCCTCGGTGAAGAAGTGCCGGTCCTCGGTGGAGACCACCGCGTTGACCACCACGGGCGGCACCTGTGACAGGGGCACCTCGACGCGGTACTGCTCGGAGAAGGTGGCAAGCGGCTTGCCACCGGCGTCGTACACGACGGTCGCCTGGGGCTCGGGCGCGGCCTTGGGGAAGGGCTGGGACCACAGGTAGGCGATCGCTCCCCCCACCAGCAGCAGGAAGATCAGGAATGCGCCGCCCAGCCACCGCAGCCACCGGCGCCGCCGCTTCGGTTTCGAGGTGGGCTCGGCCGGCTCGGCGGCGCTGGCGCCGGTGTCCCCCGGCGCGCGATGTAGCAGCATGATCGCCTTCAATACCCAGGCGACCGCGGACCGTACCGGGCCGGCCGCCGGGGGCCCGCTCCCGGCCCGGTGGACTTCCTAGCGCACCCGGCGCAGGGTCAGCACCCGCTCGGCGTGGCGCTCCTCCTCGAGCAGCTTCTGGCGGGCGTCGAGGAGCTCGAACTGGGTGATCAGCCCCACCAGGTGGTCAGGGTCGGAACGCTCCACCACCGGCAGGACCCCGAAGCCCCCGGCGGCCATGCGGTCGGCCACCGCCCGCAGGATCTCGTCGGGGTAGGCGACGGCCACGCTGCGGATCATGGCGTCGGCCACCGTCTTGTCGTCGTGGCGGTGGTCGAGCAGCCGGGACCACGGAAGGGCCCCGGCCAGCGAACCGTCCGGGTTGAACACCGGGTACAGGCGTTGGCGGCGCTCGGCGCTGCCCTCGGGCAGTGACTCGTAGACCTCGCCGAGGGGCTGGCCCGCCTCCAGGCTGACCACGTCGGTGTTCATGATCTCCCGGACAAAGGTCGCCTCCAGCGGGTCCACCCCGTACTCCCGCATGACGTGGAACCCCCGGCGGGCCACCTTCTCGGTGAGGATGGACCGCTTGAGCACCAGCACGCTGATCAGGTGGGACAGGGTGGCGGCGATCAGCAGGGCCAGGAGGCTGTTGGCGTCGTGGGTGAGCTCGAAGGCGAAGATGATGGCCGTGAACGGTGACCTGGTCACCCCGCCCAGGGCACCGGACATGCCGATCAGGGCGAACACCCCGACGCTGGCCCCCGGCAGGGCGTGGCCCATCAGCCCACCCACCGCCGCCCCCATCATGAGGATGGGAGCCAGGATGCCCCCGCTGGTCCCGCCGCCGAGGCTCCCGGACCAGATGATCAGCTTGACCACGAACAGCAGGATGAGGGCGCTGATCCCGATCTGGCCCAGCAGTTCGGCGTGGATCGTGTTGTAGCCGACGCCCAGTGCCTTGGAGTCGACCAGGCCGCCGACCCCGATGATGACGCCGCCCAGGACCGGCCACCACATCCAGTGCAGATGACCTTCCAGCTTCTTGAACAGGTCCTCGAAGCCGTACACGGCGACCGTCAGCACCCAGGCCGCCAGGCCGGTGGCGATCCCGATGGCCGCCGCCCCCAGCAGCCCCGCCGCGCCGAGCGGGGCGTGGCCCGGGATCGGGAACAGGGGTTGGGGGGCCACCAGCCCGGCGCCCGCCATGAGCATGCGGATACCGTCGGCCACCGCCGAGGCGATGCCGATCAGGACCATCGACCGGGGCCGGAACTCGAAGGCCAGCAGCTCCACCCCGAACAGGGTGGCGGCCACCGGGGTGCCGAACACCGCGCTCATACCGGCCGCTGCCCCGGCCACCAGCAGGGCCCGGCGCTGGGCCGCGGTGAGCCGGAACAGCTGGCCGGTGAGCGAACCGAGCGCCCCGCCGGTCAGGATGATCGGCCCCTCCGCACCGAACGGCCCGCCGGTGCCGATGCTCACGGCCGACGAGATGGGCTTGAGGATGGCCAGGCGGGGCTGGACCTTGCTCCCGTCGATCAGGATCTTCTCCATGGCCTCGGGTATGCCGTGGCCCCGGATCTGCTCGGATCCGTACCGGGCCATGAGGCCGACGATCAGGCCGCCGCCGACCGGGATCACCAGGGCCACGGCCCCGAGGGTGGTGGCCCCCGGTGACGCCAGGTGGTAGCTGATCCGCTGGTAGTAGAGGAGATTGGTGAAGAACCCGATCATGGCCAGCAGGGCCAGGGACACACCGGCTCCGAGGACCCCGATGGCCACCGCCAGCGGGACCAGCCGCAGGATCTGGGGGGTGGTGGTGAAGTCGCCCAGCTTCCGCTCCTGGCCCTGGGTGGCCCTCAGGTCGGCGCCCAGGTAGGAGGCCTTCTCGGCCTCCTCGAGCTCCGATGCCGGGCCGCCCGCCTCGTCGGCGACGGAGTCGTCCGGGTCGGCGCCGTCGGGTCTCAGCACCTCCACGCTGAGCACCTCGTCGGAGGTGCCCCCGGGCACCTTTCCGTTGGAATCGTCACCGCTGGGTCCTTGCATCGTATTACGATCTTATCGTGCCCCGAGATGAGTTGTCGCACGAGGACTACGCCCGCCTCCTGGCGCTGCGCACCGGGCTGCGTCACTTCGAGAGGTGGAGCGCCCAGGCCGCCCAGGAGGCCGATCTCACCCCGACCCAGCACCAGCTCATGCTGGCCATCCGCGGCCACCACGACCCGGCCGGGCCCACCATCGGCGAGGCCGCCGACTACCTGCTGCTGCAGCACCACAGCGCGGTGGGCCTGGTGGACCGGGCCGAGGCGGCCGGCCTGGTGCGGCGCGAGCGCGACGCCCAGGACCACCGGGTGGTGAGGCTGCACCTGACGCCGGAGGGGGCCGAACGGCTGGAGCGCCTCTCGGCGCTGCACCTGCAGGAACTGGACCGCCTGGCGCTGGATCTTCCGGCCGCGTGGGAGGGTCTGGCCCCCATCCACGGACTCCACGGCCGGGGGGTCTGACCGGTTGTGCCGAACTTGCCAGTTGGGGCGATAGGGTCGCCCCCGAGTTGGGTATGAGCACAGGCGTGGCGCTGGTAACAACAATGGGCGGTGTGATCGGAGTGCTGGCCGCCATGGCTCTGTTGCTGTGGTTCTCGGCCTATATGGAGTCCCGGCATCTGGGGCCCCTGATCGTCACCCACGACGGCGGAACCGAGGCTGCCGTGGTGCCGATCGAGGGTTCCGTAGCGGCGGCGACCGACCCTCTCACCTCGGCGGCCTGAGACCGTCCTCCGGGCGGCTCCGGCGGGGTGGGGCGGGTCGGCTGGTGGTCGTGGCCGAGGGTCCTATCGTTTAGCCTGGCCGGATGCCGCAGATCACGGAGTCCGAGCTGATCACCGGGGTGTGGACCGTGGACCCGGAGGGTCACGGCGACGAGCGGGGCCGGTTCTACGAGACCTACCGGCGTTCGTGGTTCCCCCTCGGCCGGGAGATGGTCCAGGGGAACCGCTCGGACAAGGCAGCCGGCGCCGTCGTGGGCCTGCACTACCACCTGCACCAGGCGGACTACTGGCTGTGTCCCCGGGGCACGGCCCGGGTGGTGCTGCACGATCTGCGGGAGGGTTCCCCCACCGAGAGGGCCACCCAGACCCTCGAGATCAGCGGCGAGAACTGCCGGGGGGTGTTCATACCGCCCGGGGTGGCGCACGGCTTCGCCTCGCTCACCGATCTGACCATCACCTACCTGGTCGACAGCTACTACAACCCCGACGACGAGTTGGGTGTGGCCTGGGACGATCCTGAGATCGGGGCCGACTGGGGCGTCACCGATCCCATCCTGTCGGCCCGGGACCAGAGCAACCCCCGCCGCTCGGAGCTACCCGCCGGCCGCCGCCCGTACGCCGGGCTCCGCCGCTAGCCCCGCCGCTCACCGGCCCGGGGGGCCTGACAGGCCGCCGGCGCGTCGAGCAGAATGGGTGGATGACCAAGCGGGCTCTCATCACCGGCATCACCGGCCAGGACGGTTCCTACCTGGCTGAGCTCCTACTGAGCAAGGGGTACGAGGTGATCGGCCTGCACCGCCGCTCCAGCACCGTCACCTTCGACCGGATCTCGCATCTCACCGACCGGATCACCCTGGTGGCGGCCGACCTGATGGACGAGGCGTCGATGATCCGGGTGCTGCGCGACCATCAGCCGTCCGAGGTCTACAACCTGGCCGCCCAGTCGTTCGTCCAGACCTCCTTCGCTCAGCCCACCCTGACCGGCGAGGTGACCGCCCTCGGCGTGACCCGCCTGCTGGACGCCATCCTGCTGGTCGACCCGTCCATCCGCTTCTACCAGGCCAGCTCCAGCGAGATGTTCGGCAAGGTGATGGAGGTACCCCAGACCGAGCGGACCCCCTTCTACCCCCGCAGCCCCTACGGGGTGGCCAAGGTGTACGGGCACTGGATGACGGTCAACTACCGGGAGAGCTACGGGATGCACGCCAGCTCCGGGATCCTGTTCAACCACGAGAGTCCCCGGCGGGGCCTGGAGTTCGTCACCCGCAAGGTGACCTTCAGCGCCGCCGCCATCAAGCTGGGCCTGCAGAAGACCGTGTCGCTCGGCAACCTGGACGCCCAGCGCGACTGGGGTTACGCCGCCGACTACGTGCAGGCCATGTGGCTGATGCTGCAGCAGGACGAGCCCGGCGACTACGTGGTCGCCACCGGTGAGACCCACCCGGTCAAGGAGCTGTGCCAGATCGCCTTCGACGAGGTCGGTCTCAACTGGGAGGACCACGTCGTCATCGACCAGCAGTTCATCCGGCCGGCCGAGGTGGACCTGCTCATCGGTGACCCGACCAAGGCCCGGGAGCATCTGGGCTGGAAGCCGGAGGTCGGCTTCGAGCAGCTGATCCGAATGATGGTGGACGCCGATCTGGAGGCTCTGCGCCGGGGCTGAGCCCGGGCCGGCCCGCCTGCCTGATGGGGTAGTGGTGATCCCGTGGGGGTGCCGGTTGGCCCTTTGGCGGCTGGGTGGGGCGCGGTCAGGCGATGGCCCATCCGCCGTTATCGGTGGCGGTGAGCCCGAGGGCGAGGAGCCGTTGGAGGTTGATCGCTGTGCGGCGGAGAGCCCAGCCGAGCTGGTCGCGTGCGATTCCGCGGAATCGCAGTCGCCGGTTCGGTCGTCGGGCGAGCCAGGCGAGGCTTCGTTCCAACATGGACCGCTGGTAGCACCAGTCTCCTAGGCGCCGGCGTGGGCGAACACCCCGAGGGTGTGCCCCGGGTAGCCCGGGTCGCTGCTGGCCACGTCGCCGAAGTAGGGGGCGTCGCCGAAGGAGTACACCGTCCCGGTGGAGCTGACCTCCAGGTAGCCGCCCCCGTCCGCGGTCGGGGCCACGCCGGTGATGGTGTCGGTGATGCCCCGGCCGGGCAGGGAACCCGAGAAGCGGGCGTCGCCGAAGGTGAAGATGCCTCCGTCGCCGGCGACGAGGAAGTACCCCTTGCCGTCGCTGCTCGGCACCATGCCGACGACCGGCTTGCTGAGCCGCATCGAACCCGTCGATCCGTAGAAGTGGGCGTCACCGAAGGTGAAGATGCCCCCGTCGGAGGCGACCAGCCAGTAGCCGCCGCCGTCGGGCGTGGATGCCATCCCGACGATGGGGGCGTTGAGATGCATCGAGCCGGTCGAGCCGTAGAAGCCGGCGCCGCCGAAGGTGAATATCCCGCCGTCGGAGGCGAATAGCCAGTAGCCGCTACCCGAACTGGTCGGCGCCATGCCGATCACCGGCTTGTTGAGCCGCATGGAACCGGTCGAGCCGTAGAAGCGGGCGTCTCCGTAGGTGAATATCCCGCCGTCTCCGGCGACCAGCCAGTA
>DASSZD010000055.1:0-3289 GCA_035702985.1 Acidimicrobiales bacterium | reverse complement strand
CCGGGCTGCGGCAGCCACGGCGGCACCCGGAACTGACGGATTACCCCCGCGCCGGCAGGTCTGGGAGTGGCAGCAGCAGTTGGTGGAGTTCGGGACCAGGTACACCGGCAGCCCCGGCCACGCCGGCTACGTGGATTGGCTCTCCGAGCAGTTCGGCCGCATCCCCGGTTTGACCGTGAGACGGGACCGTCACACCTTCAACCGGTGGCTGGCCAGAAGCTGGTCTCTGAGCGTCGAGCAGCCCTCGTCGGCCGGGCCGTCCGGACCGGTGCCCCTCACCTACTACTACCCCTACTCCGGCACCACCACCGAGTCCGGGGTCACCGGACCCCTGGTCGACCTCGGTACCTACGCCCCGGCCGTACCGGGCACCGCGGGCACCGGCTACACGCCGGAGTTCTGGGCGCCGGCCAAGGGGAAGATCGCGCTGGTGCACTCGGCGCCGTCCACGTTCCCCCTGGCCACCGGGCAGACGGCGACCGGCGGCTACGAGCCCGGACGCAGTTCGGCCCGGGCGGCCGCCGACTACGAGGAGTACATCGCGGCACTGACCAACCCGGCCTTCCAGGGCATCTTCTTCCCCATCCCACTTCTCGACGCCCGCAACGCCGGGGTACTGGGGGTCATCTGCGCCTGGACCGGCATGCCCGACGACGAGGTCGTCAACCAGTACAACCCTTTTATCACCCCCTACGCCACCGCCTCCGGTCTGGCCACTCCCGGCGACCCGGGGTGCCCGGCGGTGTGGGTGGGGGAGTCGACCGGGTCATCGCTGGCCCGCAGCGCGGCCACCGGCCAGGCGACCGCCACGCTCACCCTGACTGCCGACATCACCGCCGG
The DNA here is from genome assembly GCA_035702985.1 of Acidimicrobiales bacterium. GTDB lineage: Bacteria > Actinomycetota > Acidimicrobiia > Acidimicrobiales > Palsa-688 > JAKAXG01. The sequence continues at coordinate 2,449 of DASSZD010000055.1, read as the reverse complement.
GGCGGCCACGGACACGGTGTGGGGGGTTCTTCCGGGGCGGGATCCGGCGGCCGGGGGGATCATCGTCAACACCCACACCGACGGCCCGAACGCCACCGAGGAGAACGGGGCGCTGGGCATGCTGGCCCTGGCGCGGCGCGCCGCCCGCAGGACGGACCGCCGGAGGGACCTGTACTTTGTGATGGTGACCGGTCACTTCCAGCTCCCGCAGTTCACCCGGACCATTCCCGGCGCCCGGCCCGAGGTGGGCAGCGACGCGACGAGCGTGTGGATGGTCGACCACCCGGAGATATACAAGTCCGCAGTGGCCGGCGTGACGGTCGAACATCTGGGCTGCACCAGGTGGGACGTCGACCCCGACACCGGCCGGTATGCGGCCACCGGCGGCTACGAGTGGGGGGCCACCTACACCGACCAGAAGGAAGGCTCGCTCAACCCGGTCAACTTCGAGCAGCAGGCCTACCTCGACGCCGTCACCGCCGTCAATCGGGCCGGTTTCACCGACTACCCGGTCGCCACCATCGTGCCGGGGGCGGTTCCGGTCTACCTGGGGGAGGGCGCCCCCCTCTACGCCGGCGGGCTGGGGACGGTGTCGCTGTGCCCGGCGCCGACCTACCTGCTGCAGGCCGGCGACGCCCAGCGGCCGGATCTGCTCGACCTCGACAAGCTGGACCCGGGCCTCATGTACGGCCAGATCGCAGCGATGGCCCGTACCCTCGACGCCTTCGATGCCGCCCCGTCCAGCAGCTTCTGACCTCCGGATCAGCCGCCCCCGACGGGCGGGGTGCTGGTCGTAGCCTGAGCCTCATGGTCGAACCCCTCGAGGACACCGTCGCCCGGGCCGAGCGCGCCCAGGACGAGCTCACCCAGATGCTGGACCAGCTCGCCGCCGAGCGCGACGCCGTTAAGGCGGCCACGACCGAGGCCCACGAGGCCATCCAGGGGCTGCGGACGGCCATCCGGGAGGCCAAGGAGGAGATGCGCCAGGTCTCCAAGGCGGAGGCCCGCAAGCATCTGGCCCGCCAGATGCGGGCGGCTGCGGACGTCCTCGCCCGAGACACCTGACCGGCCGGTCCCGGACCCGGGTCCCCTATCCGGCCGCAGCGTGGGTGGTCAGGCCCGGGCTCGTCAGGTGTGGGCGGTCAGGCCCGGGCTGTCACGTGTGGGCGCTCAGGCCCGGCCGGTCGCCAGGTCCAGGAGCCGGGCGAAGACCCGGGAGTCGGCGCGCACCCCGTCGTGGTCGTACTCGTTGGTCACCCACGCCCGCACCCGCGGAGTGCGGCGGGCGGTCTCCAGTGACAGCCCGGCGTCCACGTAGAGATCGTCGTGGTAGACGGCGGCGGCCACCGGCACCTGGTTGGCGCCGAGGCGGGCCGGGTCGTACAGCGCCGGCCAGTCGTCCTTGGCGTGCAGCAGCTCCATGGCCTCGGCGAAGGGGGCCAGGCGCCCCTCGTCCCCGAACACCCACGGCTCTTTCATCTCGCCGGAGAGCAGCAGGTCGGTGGCGTCGGGTGACGCCTCGGGAAACGCATCCTGGCGCACCCGCTGGGCCGCCCAGCGGGACGCCGATCCGGAGCAGTAGCAGGCCTCCTGCAGCACCGCGTAGAGCGGGTTGCCGGGGTGGCCCGTCCGATACTCCAGCTCGGCGAGGAACGCCGGCGCCAGTTCGTCGCCGTCGAAGGCCTCCTCCAGCAGGTAGTGCACCTGGGCCGAGCCGTAGCTCATGCCGAGCACGATGCCGAGCGCCTGCAACCGGGGGACGGTCAGCACGTCGCCGCCCGGGAGACGGACCGGGTGGGCCACGACGGCGTCCCGGGCCCGGTTCAGCACGTCCCGGTCGGTGGGGAACCGCCGGAAGTGCTCCGCGTTCTTCTCGAGCACCCGGGGCCAGGTCCGGCGGTAGACGTCCTCGGCGGTGGCCGTGACCCCGGGGATCCCGCCCGTGACCAGGCAGCGCTCGAGTCCGTCGGGCGCCAACGACAGGTACGTGAACGTGCAGAAGCCGCCGTAACTCTGTCCCAGCGTGGTCCAGGGCCGATCCCCGGCCAAGTGGCGGCGGAGTATCTCGGCGTCGGCGACGATGCTGTCGGCCCGGAACAGCGCCAGGTAGTCGGCGAGGGAGCCGGCGTCGGCGAACCGGCTCGGCGTCCGCTCCGTCACCGGCGTGGACCGTCCCGTACCCCTCTGATCGAGCAGCACGACCCGGTAGTCCCTGACCGCCTCGGCGAGCCAGCCGGACCGTTCCGTGGGCCTGGGCGCCTTGCCCCCCGGCCCGCCCTGCAGGAAGAGCAGCCAGGGCAGGTCGTCCCCGGCTCGCTCCACGGCGCGGACCTCACGGGCGTACAGGCTGATGGTTGGACCGCCCGGAACGGAGTGGTCCAACGGGACCTCCAGGTGGTGGTCGTCGAGCAGCAGGCCGGGCACAGGAGGGGAATCCACGCCCTCTACA
>DASSZD010000039.1:0-5590 GCA_035702985.1 Acidimicrobiales bacterium | reverse complement strand
GCAGCTGTTCGAGTGCCACATCGACGTGTACGTGCCGGGCGGCCACGGCCAGCGGCACGCCCACATGAACAGCGCCGTGTTCTACATCCTCGAGGGTGAGGGCTACGACATCCACGACGGCCGGCGCTACGACTGGAAGGCGGGGGACGTCTGCATCGTCGAGCCCGGTTGCGTCCACCAGCACTTCAACGCCAGCGCCCACGAGCCGGCCCGGATGCTGGTGATCAAGTCCAAGCCCCTGTTCATCTTCGCCGGGCTGATGCACCAGAGGACCGTGGTCCCCGAGCCCACTGAGCCGGTCCCCGGGTGGGAGGACTTCGACCCGACCACCGTCGGCGTCGACTCCCCGAGCCAGGTGCAGTCCCGGTGAGGGAGCGGGAGCGGGCCCACCTCGGGCGGGAGGGCGGCCGGTTCTACGTCCGGGCCCTGGAGCAGGCCCGTGACCACGAGGCGGCCCTGAGCAAGCTCTCCAGCCTGATCACCGCCGAGGAGATGGTCTGGGAGGATTCGCCGCACGGCCGGATCAAGCACATGGTCAACGAGTGGCTCGGGACGCGGGAGTTCTGCATCGACGCCTACCAGCAGGCGCTGGGTCCCGGGGAGAAGTCGGGCTCGCACCGCCACTTCTCGGAGGAGGTCCTGTTCGTGCTCGAGGGCGACGGCTTCGATCTGCACTGGGATCCCGTCTTCGAGGCCGACGTGGAATACGAGTGGCGCTGGGAGGACGAGCCCAAGCGCTTCGAATGGACGGCGGGCGACTTCGTCTACGTGCCTCCCTACGCCATCCACCAGCACACCGCCGGCGCCCGGGGGGCCCGCCTGCTCAGCGCCACCTCACGGATCGTCAAGGCCATGGGCTTCGACGGCCTGGAGCAGGTCCAGCCGGTGGAGAGCTACCGATCCGACCCGGTCACCGCTCAGGAATGAGTGTCGGGTCCGATCCCGTCGGCGACCAGACCGGTGAGGCGGTCGACGGACCGCTGCAGATGCCGGCGCATCAGCTCCCCGGCCTCGGCCGCCTGGCCGCCGGCGACCAGCGTCAGGAGCTGCCGGTGCTCGGCCGCCGCCACCTCGGAGTCGGCGGGGTCCGCCGTCAGCAGGATGCGGTAGCGGTCCGTGCGGTCCCACAGCAGGTCCAGGATCTCGGTCAGCACGGCGTTGCCCGATCCCGAGTAGAGGCTCCGGTGGAACGCCCGGTTGACGTCGAGGCTGCGGTGCGGGTCCCCGGGATCCGGCGGGGCCAGGTGCCGTTCCGCCTCGACCACCAGGCGGGGATCGCCGGCGCCGGCCGCCATCTGCACCGAGAGGCTGTCGAGTTGGAGCCGGATCTGGTACAGCTCGTGGAGCTCCCGGGCCGACAGCGGGGCGATGACCACCTGGCGGTGCGCGGCCCGCTCGACCAGCCGCTCCGCCTCCAGCCGCCGGAGGGCCTCCCGCAGAGGCGTGGTCGACACCCCCAGCGCGGCGGCGAGCATCTCCTGGTCCAGTCGGGAGCCGGGCGCCAGGCTGGCATCGACGATCCGCCGGCGCAGCTCCCGGTAGGCGGCGTCGGCCTTGGTCTCGGGGCGCACCTCGGCGCCGCCCATCTCCCCCCACAAGCCTGTCGTCACAGATCCTCACCCCCGCTAGGCCCCCAGCTGACAACTATAAGGTTAGGGTTTAGGACAGACGGGCGAGGTGACCGCGGTGTCCGGGGGATCACGGAAGTAGCAGCCCATTCGACGGAGCTCCCGGAGGGCCGGGGGCTGCGTACCACATGTCCAACAAGGGGGAGGACCGACCGATCATGAACACCAAGCGACCTTTGGCAGCAGCGCTGGCAGCCGCACTGGGCCTGGCCGCCGCGGCCTGCGGGTCCAGTTCGACGCACTCGGGCACCGGCGCGGCGACCACGGGCGGATCCGCCGCCGGGTCGTCATCGGGCTCGACCGCTGCGGACCTGTCGTACTACAAGGGCAAGACCATCACGTTCATCGCTCCGGACAAGCCGGGGGGCTCCTTCGACGAGTGGTCCCGGCTGCTGGCGCCGGTCATGGGTCAGTACCTGCACGCCACCGTCAACGTGGAGAACGTGCCGCCCGGCAACACGATCGTGGGCCAGAACCAGCTGGCGGCGTCCAGCCCCGACGGGCTCACCATCGGGTGGTTGAACGTCGGTGAGGACGTGGCGGACACGGTGAAGGGGACCGGCGGCATCAACTTCAGCCTGTCCAAGGTGGGCATCGTGGGCGCCCCCGGCTTCGGGCAGTTGGTGCTGGTGGCGGAGCCCAATTCGCCGTACAAGACCTTCGCCCAGCTCCAGAAGGCCGCCAGCCCGGTGTCTTCGCTGGACGTGACCAAGGGGACCGGCGACACCGTCGAGCGGGTCCTCCTCGGCGCCTACGGGATCAACGCCAAGATCATCACCGGCTACGAGTCGTCCAAGGACCTGGCCGCCGGCTTCCTGCGCGGCGACGGCCAGATCGCCGAGGAGGAACTGGCGGTGTTCCAGAACGCCATCGTCGCCGGCAAGGCCGTGCCGCTGTGGGTGAGCGAGCCGGTCCCGACGCAGAACCCCGCCTACGCCCAGATGAAGAACGTCCCGACGCTGTCTCAGCTGGAGCAGAGCAGCCCGCCTCAGGGGCAGCAGCAGGCGAGCGCCATCAAGGTGCTCCAGAGCATCACCCAGGTGGCCCAGGTGGTGGCGGCCCCGCCCGGTGTGGCGGCGGGACGGCTGGCGGCCCTGCAGGCGGCCATGAAGTACGCCATGAACCAGCCCAGCGTGCAGGCCCAGGCGTTGAAGGAGTCGCTCGTGCCCACCTTCTACGACGCCCAGCAGACCGCCCAGGCGCTGCAGACCGATCAGCAGGACGCCCAGTCGCTGGCGCCCTATCTCAAGAAGTAGCCGGGGGGACCGGGAACCACGTTCGGCGGAGGGGGTGCGGCGACTGCCCGCATCCCCTCCGGCCCAGGATCAGCAGGGGGATGTAGGAAGAGATGGCACAGCACCTATGGCAGGGCCTGGCGGCCTTCGGATCTCTACAGGTCATCGGCCTGCTGGTGGTCGGGGTCCTCCTCGGCGTGTTCATGGGGGTGCTGCCCGGCCTGGGCGTCGCCATGGTCCTCAGCATCATGCTCGCCTTCGTCTACCACCTAGGGGTGACGGCGGCGATCGCCCTGATGCTGGGCACACAGGCGGCGAGCTACTTCAGCGCCTCGATCACGGCGATCCTTCTGAACTCGCCGGGCGCCCCCGAGTCGATGGCCACCACCTTCGACGGTCACAAGATGGCGGCGCGCGGCGAAGCCGGCAAGGCGCTCGGGATCTCGGCCTCGGCCACCGCACTGGGCGGGCTGGTCGGCTGCGCCGCGCTTCTCGGCCTGCTGCAGGTGGTCGACTACCTGCCCAACATCTTCCATCCGCCCGAGTACGTGGCCCTCATAGTGCTGGCGGTGATCCTCACCGCCACCCTCGGCACCGACTCGGTGACCAAGGCCATCCTCTCGGCCGCCCTGGGCCTGATGATCTCCTTCATCGGCAACGACTCGGTGACGGGGGACTACCGCTTCACCTTCGGGATCCCGTCCCTGTACGGCGGGATCAGCGTGGTGGCGCTGGCGCTGGGCTCCTTCGCCATTCCTCAGATGGTGTTCATGTACGGCACCAACCGGGCCATCACCGCCGACACCCCCGGCGGCGGCAGCATCCCGGAGTTCCGCCGGCAGGTGCGTGAAGGGGTGAAGGAGTCGCTCCGCCACTGGTTCCTGCTGGTGCGCTCGGCCCTGCTCGGCGTCCTGTGCGGCGTCATCCCCGGTATCGGCGGCTTCGCCGCCAACTTCCTGTCCTACGGGGTGGCGCAGCAGACCAGCAAGAACGGCAAGAAGTTCGGCACCGGTGTGGCCGAGGGGATCATCGCCCCCGAGGCGTCGTCGCTCGCCAAGGAGGCCGGCTCGCTGGTGCCCGCCCTCGGCCTCGGGCTCCCGTCCGGGCTGGGCATGGTCCTGTTCCTGGCCGCCCTGTCCATCCTGGGCCTGCAGCCCGGGCCCGGCTTCACCGCCAAGCACCCGGTTCTGCCCTACACCATGCTGTGGGCGGTGGCCATAGCCGGCCTGCTCGGCACCACGGTCGGGCTGTTCGCCGCCCCCGCCCTCGCCCGGGTCACCCGGGTCAGGGGCCCGCTGCTGTTCCCGTTCATCGTCGGCCTGGCCGTGGTCGGGTCGTTCGCGTCGGACGCCAGCATGACCACCGTCGTCGAGGTCCTGTGCTTCGCGTTCGTGGGCATCATCCTGCGCCGGCTCCGCTACTCGCTGGCCGCCCTGGCGGTGGGGCTGGTGCTGGGCCCGACCTTCGAGGACAACGTCTTCCTCACCAAGCAGATCTTCGGCATGAGCTTCCTCCAGCGGCCGCTCACCATCGTCATCTTCGTCATCTGCATCGTGGTCCTGGTGGCCCAGATCATCCGGGCCCGCCGCGCCGGGGGGATCGCCTCCGAGGCGGTGGAGGAAGCGGCCCGGGGGGAGCACCGGCTGCTCGATCTCCTGGTCGCCATCGCCTTCGTCGTCGGAGGCGCCCTGTACGTCAACGCCGCCACCCACTACAGCAGCGACACCCGCCTGCTGCCCCTCATAGTGGGGGCCGTCGCCACCGTGGTCGGCGTGCTGAGGCTCATCGAGGCGGTGGTCGCCGTCATCCGCGGTCGATCTGCGGCCGCCCGGGCCCCGGGTCCCGAAGCCGCCGAGCAGCCGGCCGGGGAGTCCGACGGTGCGTCTCTCGACGGGCTGCCCCCGGTGACGGTCGGCGCCGGCGCCGACGAGCCGGGTCCGGCCGGGAGCAACGGGCCGGGGCCTGCTCTCCGGAGCGGAGCCGACCGCGTCCGGCCGGCGACACGCTCCGGCCGGACGGCGACCGCCGTCGCGACGCCGGCGCGCACCGGGCAGGACGCCGCCACCGAGGAGGCGCCCGACCTGGTGGCGGCAGGCACCGTGGCCGCGGCCCAGGAGCCGGTCGAACCGGCGCCGCACCAGAGCACCGGCCGCCGCTACCTGCGGGAGGTCGTCGGCTACTCGTGGGTCGCGGCGATGGTGCTCGGCGCCTGGCTGTTCAGCTTCCGCTGGGCGGTGCCCGCCGTCGTGCTGCTCTACGGCCTCTTCGGCGTCCGGTACAGGAGCCGGCGCCAGCGCCTGATCTTCTCCGTCTGCTCCGCCGCCATCATGTACGGGGTCACCGCCGGCATCTTCAACCTGCTGCACCTCACCTACAGCGGTGTCCTAGCCGGTTGATGCCCAGGGCGGGGCGGGCGTGAGCAGCACCGGGGGGCTCCCGCCGGCCGGGGCCCCGCCGGTCGGGGCTCCCAACCGGCGGATCATCTTCGCCACCGTGGCGGTGGCGCTGTTCATGGCCTCGGTCGACGGGACGATCGTCGCCACCGCACTGCCCAACCTGACCCACCACCTCCACGCCCCGATCACCTGGAGCGCCTGGTCGGTGACCGGCTACCAGCTGGGCCAGGCGGTCGCCATGCCGGTGGCCGGCCGGGTGAGCGACGCGTGGGGGCGCCGGCCGGTGCTGCTGGCCAGCGTGGCCGCGTTCGTGATCACCTCGGCGGCGTGC